>JAHIVS010000410.1 GCA_018816605.1 Pseudomonadota bacterium | reverse complement strand
TCCCGGGCAAACTCCTTGGTGACTTCCACCACCTTTGCCTCAATCATGATCTGGGGGGTGACCGTATCCAGCCGGAAAATTATTTCCTGTGCCTGGTCCACCTTTGCCTGGGTATCGGTGAGGATAATCATATTGGTCCGCTGATCCACGGAGATTTTTCCCCGGTCCTTGGAAAGAATCTGTTCGATGTGGGGCTTAATATCCCCCTCGGCATCGGAATAATTGATGGGAATATACTGGGTCACCAGGGGCTCAAAACTTTCTTTCTGCTCCAGGGATTTTTTTTGGGCGGCAATGGCATTCTGCAGAATCACTTCTTCGTTTTGCAGGCTTGCAATTGTCGCGATGCGAATTACATTGCCTTCATTTTTTTTCCCAAGACCATTCATTTTCAGGACCAGGTCCAGCACCTGATCCCAGGGAACAGGCTCTTCCAGAGTCATGGTCACTTTGCCCTGTACATCCTTGTCAATGGCGAAATTGAGCCCTGAAACACTTCGAAGAATCCTGAACACATTTTTAATGTCTGTATCGTAGAAATCCAGTTTGATTTTTTCTCCCGTATACCGGGGAGGGGCCTGGCCGGGAATCAAATTTTTTTCAGCCTTTTTGATCGGACTGATTCGGGAAACAGCCGTTTCACCGGGAACAAGATAAGAAGTTTCCGCCACGCCAAGGGGTTTTGTCACCATGGCACCGGAGCGTTCCTTCTGGGCCTTATCAAAAAGAGGCGGCGCTACCTGGGAGGGTTCAAACACCAGGGTAATGACATTCTGATCCTGGGAAATCCGATAGGGAACCTGCTCCCGGGTTGTGATCTCAATAACGGAATCCTTGGCATTCTCCGGCCTCTTTTTGGGTTCTATGCCCTCCACTGCTGAGTTAAAATACCGGGTTAAAAGCGGCCGCAAATGCTCGGCCGGTATTTTTGTATCAATAAGATTCAGGTTCAATATACGATCCCCCCGCCGGGTCATCTCATACTTTATCGGGTGACTGGTTTCCAGCCGGATATCCGACCTGCCGGACTCCAGGGTATTGAACGCTATCCCTGTCATTACAGCTGGCGTATCCGGCACAACCACCGCCTCCGGGGGGATAGCCTGGCTTGGGGGAGCCGTGGCCATTTCCTTGGAAGGTGAAAAATCCCCAGGCAACGGCGGAGAAAGAACCACCCGCAGAAGTGCGCCTTCTTCCAGAACCTCATAGGAAAGGTCCTGGTTCAAAAGGATTTCCAATTTTGCGGTGGTCTGCTTCTGATCCGCATAGGTCAGCTTAAGCCCGCCGATGGCATCATCTTCAATGGAACCGGGGATAAGCCCCGGATTTATATGGGTTTCGGGAAGGTATACACAAATGGCAAAGGGAAAGGGCTGTTTAATGGAATAATAGGCAAGTGCCTGATTTCCCGTAATCTGTACCTCGATGACCTTGTTTTCTTTTTTAATAGTGATCCCATGGATAGATTTTTGCCCGGCAATGCGTTCTCCTGCCACCGAAGATCCTTCCGGCGTCTTCAATTGAGCCGTGACATCCATTTTCTGTGATGTCTCTGGGGTCTCGGTTTTCCGGGCCGCGCACCCGGCCACAAAGAACAGCGCTAGAACCCCAGCAACCAGTGCAGCACCATAGGTTTTTTTATCAAATCGAAAAAACGGCATCTTATTCCCCACTCTCATTTTTATGAAGTTTTATTTCCTGGAATTGTACCTGGCGTTTCCCTTTATAATCTGCCAGGAATTCTTTGACCAGAATACTGCTTTGATGGATTTCAGAAACCTGGCCGCTGTTTTTGCCGATATAGGTTCCTATTTTCACTTCATAGCCTTTCCCTGTGGCATCTTCCACCATGGCAATCTGCCTGTTTTTCATCTGGATGACTGCCACCAGTTTAATCTGGCCTAAAGCAATTTTCTCAAGGGGTGTCAGCATCCGCTTGGGCTTTTCCTCAATAACCGGAGCTGAAATCTCTTTGTCCTGAAGCAGGGGTATAAACGGATCAATTTTCCCTGCCGGGTTATATCTCACAGCCGTTTCACCGACATCCGGGTTTTGGGAAACGGCAACCACTGCAACACGCAGCTCATTTTTGGCCTGTTCTTCTGTCACAGTTCCGGCGGGATTGGTCTGTATTGCCGGGAAACCTGTTTTTGGAAGGGAAAGGGGGGGATGCGCCGGGGTCTGCGCCATCATTTCCGACTTTGGAGTGGGTTTCTTTGGGGCCCTTTGGGAAGACGACGGCAAGATCGTGCCTGAAACAATCACCGGTGCCGACTTCGGCTCTTGTGGGGCAGGCCCCTGCTCACACCCGGACAAAAACATGAACCCGGCACCCACTAATATGACAATTGAAATTTTAACTAGTTTCACCATATCCCTTTAGGATTATCCTTTTTTCTTTCCCTTGTTTTTCTTTGTTTCCCCGCTGATATCTCCTTCTTTGGCCTCTGCAAACATATAGGTCACTGCATTGCAATTCATTTGAATCAGTCCGGCCTCTTTTTTGTCGGCAGTCATGGAAATGTCTTTGATATTTACAATACGGTTTAACCCGGCCACCTGGAAGAAAAAATCCGCGATTTGATGATATCGGCCCTCAACATTCATGGAAAGGGGTATCTCTTTATAAAATTCTTTGTCCGCAACCGGCTCCGGCTGAAAGAGCAAAAAGACAAGACCTGCATTGGTTCCGGCATTGGAAACCCCCCTCAAAAGGGATGGCAATTCTTTTTTTTCGGGCAGTGCTTTCATGGCGATATCAAATTTTTCCTGAACCAGGGCCATTTTTTCTTCAAATTTTTTGAGTGCTTTTGCTTTTTGCTTAAAGGTTTCCAGTTTCTCAACCTGGGTTTTGTGCTCCGCTCTTACAGCGATTAACACCTCATTCTTGGGAACAAATATAAAATAATAGTAGGTTGCGCCCAGAACAGCAATTGTCAAAACACAGATAAGCAATCTCTGAAGCTTGCTCAGCCCGCCAACCTTTGAAAAGAAGAGCGCAATTTTTTCCTTAATGTCCTCTTGTTTTGTTTTCTCTTTAGCTGGGGCCATTATTGTCCTTTTTTCCCTGTATCACCCGTTTCCGGCGCCACCGTTTTTTTGGTGCAGACCAGCTCAAAGGATTTGAGCAGAATATCGTCTTTAAACTTTTGAACCTTTGATCGTTTTAAATCAATATTGGAAAAAAGAGGGGAAGTTTCAAGATTTCGCATAAAATCTGCGATTGTCGGATTGTCAAAGGCAACCCCCACAAGGGTCACCTGGGTGGAATCGGCTTTCAGGCTTTCGATCCACATCTTTTCAGGCACAATTTTATCCGACACCTCGTCCATCAGGACCAACTGGGCCTTACGCATTTCTTCCAGTGAAGAAACAATCTTTAATTTATCTTCAAGAATCT
>JAHIVS010000409.1 GCA_018816605.1 Pseudomonadota bacterium | reverse complement strand
TTGATGTGGTCAAGACCATGGCTGGCAAAGGGCTTTGGGATGCAAGGGCCGTGGCCCGGTTGCGGTCTGGAAATGATGACTGCACCCGTTGCGGCCGGTGTGGGGATATCTGCCCTTCGGGTATTGATCTGGTCCGGTTGTGGACGGCTGCCGACCATCTGATGGAAAGCCTTGGGTTTCCGGACAATTGCACCCAGGCCCTGGGGACATCCTTTGACCTTTGGACACAACAGTTTCCTCTTCCCCAGGGGCCGGGCACAGGTTCCTCCCCGGGGCTTTCAGACCGGGTGGCGGCTTTTGAACATTGTGTCCAGTGTACGATCTGCACCAATGCCTGCCCGGTGGTGGCCCATGACCTGAACCAAAATGACCTGGGTCCCCACCAGGTCATGAACCTGCTGCGCCTTGGAAGAAAACAGATGGCCGCTGGATCCCGGATGGTCTGGCATTGTCTCACCTGCTATGCCTGTCAGGAATTGTGCCCCCAGGGCATACGGGTTGCCGATATCCTGCTGGAACTTCGCGTCCAGGGCCACAGGAGCGCAGAACAGATTAAAGTGTCCCAATTAACCAACCAGGGGGCTGACAAATGAGAGTCGCATATTTTCCCGGATGCAAGATCAATTTTTTTCTTGGGGACTACGGGGCGGCAGTGGAGGCCGTCATGGCGCAATTGGGGGTAAGTCTTGTCCGGCTGCCCTTTGGTTGCTGCGGCAACCCGTCCCGGGGGAAAAACCTTGAGGTGAGTGTCTTTTCTGCCATAAAAAATCTGGCCCTGGCCGCAAAATACGGGCTGGATATGATGACCCCCTGCAAGTGCTGTTTTGGCCAGCTCAAACAGGGGGTGTACTGGTATGAAACCAGCAAGGACCTCCGGGACAAAATCAATCGGATACTGGCACAGGAGGGCCTTTTTTACTCCCCCCCCTCCCGTGATTCGAGCAGTCATTCACCCGTGATCCGGCATTTGCTCTCTTTTCTGGTCCATGACATTGGGATACCCCGTTTGCAAGAAAAAATCATAAGGCCCTGGGAGCCTGTGAAAACAGCGCTCCAGCAAGGGTGCCATGCCCTGCGACCCTATGGTGTTACCGGGTTTGACAATCCCTTTGCTCCCAAGATGTTTAAGGCCTTGGTCAATATTACAGGCCTCAGGGTCATTGACTGGTCAAAGGAAACAAGTTGCTGCGGCAACCCAATTGCCGGGGAGCACAGGGAATTGTCGTTGAAGATTCTGCGCCATAAGGTGGAAGATGCCGCCCGGGAGGGTGCCGCCTATATCTGCACGGCCTGTACCCATTGCCAGATACAATACCAGGGAACCGAAGCCTTGCATATCCTTGCAAAGAACAAGATTTCAGCAGTCTCTTATCCTTTTATTCTGGGAACTTGCCTGGGGATTCCCCCGGGGAAAATGGGAGGGTGAAAACAGCTTGGGCCCATTCTTTTTTTTAGACAATCTTGCCAACCCCCTGGTTTTTTGATAGCAATTGACACATATCTGACAGGCGAAGCTGCGAACAGGGTCTGTCGTTTATCCCCATGGACAAGGAGATGAAATCATGAGATTTTTGGCGGAATTTTTTCCGGAATTTACCGGGAAGCTGGACGAAATGGATGCGCTTTATACGGAAAAGCGAACCATTGATGAAAAAACCTACCAATTTATTTGTTTCGCCCTTTCCGTAAAGGCCAGATCCAAACCCTGCGTGCTCAAGCACTTTCAAGGTGCCCTGGAAGCCGGTGCAACGGTAAAAGAACTGGCGTATATTCTGGCCTTGGTCATGCGGGAGGCCGCCGGTGCCGATGATTGCTGGACCCACGATGTCATCGGTGATTGGCAGCAGATTTTAGCAGGCAACATAAAATGTGATTGCCAGAAATAAGGATCCGAAAGCTGGCGCAATTTCAGAAGGGGAAATTCCAAGGGCACCTTGACTTTGTTCCAGGGCTTGGGTAATTAAGGCGGATGAATATTATCTTGAGTATCAGCCGGGAATTGGGCCTTAAAGAAAAGCAGGTGGATGCCGTGGTGTCTCTGCTGGACCAGGGCGCCACCATTCCGTTTATTGCCCGCTACAGAAAAGAGATGACCGGTTCTCTGGACGAGGTGGTCATTGCCGATATCCGGGACCGGGTGCAAACCCTGAAGGATCTTTCGGACCGAAAGGACGCCATTCTCAAGTCATTGACCGAAAGGCAGCTTTTGACCCCGGAGCTTACAGATGCCGTCAATCTGGCCCCTTCCATGACAGCCCTGGAGGACCTCTATGAACGATACAGGCCCAAAAAGCGGACCCGGGCCCAGGCGGCACGGGAAAAAGGGCTGGAGCCCCTGGCTGTTTTTATTTTGGCCCAGCAGCAACAGGGGTTGATGGCCGAGGCCCGGAAATTTATCTGCCCGGACAAGGAGGTGACCTGTGTTGAAGAGGCTCTGGCAGGCGCCAGGGATATCGTTGCAGAAACAGTCAATGAAGACCCCAGGGCCCGTGCGGCAATAAGAGAACTTTTCGGGTCCAGTGCCGTTATTTCGTCCCGGGTGAAAAAGGACAAAGCAGAAGAGGCAAGCAAGTTCCGGGATTATTTCGACTGGGTTGAACCTGCCTTTAAGACCCCCTCCCACAGGGTGCTTGCCATGCTCAGGGGGAAAAACGAAGGTGTTCTTACCGTCCGCGTGCTCCCGGAAGAAGAGCCGGCACTGGCCCTTTTGGACCGCCTTTTCCTGAGACATCCGTCCAAAACAAATAGTGATATCCAGGACCAGGTGCGCCTTTCGATCCGGGATGCCTATAAACGGCTGCTGTCCAAATCCATTGAAAAAGAGAGTCTGGATCAGTTAAAACGGGTGGCCGACGATCAGGCCATTGCCGTGTTTGTGACCAATTTAAGGGAATTGCTCCTGTCACCGCCCCTGGGACAGAAACGGGTGATGGCCATAGACCCCGGTTTTCGGACCGGGTGCAAGGTGGTCTGCCTGGATTCCCAGGGAAAACTGCTCCACCATGATTTGATCTTTCCCCATGACAAGGGCAGGGCCAAGGCAGGCCAGACCATTGCAGATCTTGCAAAAAAATTTTCCATTGAGGCCCTGGCCATCGGCAACGGCACTGCCGGCCGGGAGACCCAGGTTTTTATCAAGGAGACGGATCTGCCCAAGTGCATTGAAGTGGTCATGGTGGACGAGAGCGGGGCTTCGGTATATTCGGCCTCGGACATTGCCAGACAGGAGTTCCCGGACCATGATATCACGGTGCGCGGGGCTGTCTCCATTGGCCGGCGGCTCATGGATCCGCTGGCGGAACTTGTGAAAATTGATCCAAAATCCATTGGCGTGGGCCAGTATCAGCACGATGTGGATCAGAAGCTTTTGCGAAACGCCCTGGAGGATGTGGTGAAAAGCTGTGTCAACCAGGTGGGGGTGGAGGCCAATACCGCAAGCCGTGAGCTGCTGGCACAGGTCTCCGGCCTGAACCCTGCCATTGCCGCAAACATGGTGGCCCATAGAAATGAAAACGGCCCCTTTACCGACCGGAAGCAGTTTTTAAAGGTGCCCCGGCTGGGACCCAAGGCCTTTGAGCAGGCTGCCGGATTTCTCCGGATTCAAAACGGGAATAACCCCCTGGACAAGAGCGGGATTCATCCGGAATCCTACGATATCGTGGCCCGGATGGCCCTTCAGGAGGGCTGCAAAATCGAAGACCTTCTCCACGATGCCCAACGGGTCCGGGCACTGGATCTGACACGCTTTATCACGCCTGCCGCAGGCCTGCCCACCCTTAGGGATATTGTCAACGAACTGGCAGCTCCCGGCCGGGATCCCAGAAAATCATTTCAATCTTTTTCCTTTGACGAGACCATCCACAAGATCACGGATCTTGTTCCGGGCATGCGGGTGCCGGGAATCGTGACCAATGTCACGGCATTCGGGGCCTTTGTGGATATCGGGGTCCACCAGGACGGACTGGTGCACATCAGCCAGCTGGCCGATGAATATGTCAAGGAACCCAGCGAAATTGTATCGGTCCGGCAACAGGTGTGGGTGAAGGTTCTTGAGGTGGATGTCAACCGCAGGCGGATTTCCCTTTCCATGAAACAGGGCAAAGACTGATAGTATCACTGGATCCTTGCTGTTTGTTGTATCTGCTCCAGGGCCTTTTGGGCTGCCTTCTCCTGTTTCTTATGGCTTGCCGCAGCGGTGAAAGCCTTGGCGGCTTTTTGAACAAGCCCCTGATTCCAGGCGGCATATCCCATCATCAGCAGTCCCGGACCCTCGTGGTTTTTAAATCGGGACAATTGTTCATAGGTATCACAGGCAGCCGGAAAGTTTTTCTGGCCATATAAAAGGTCTGCCTTTATCCGCAGCAGACGGGGATCTTTTCCCATTGCCAGTCCCTTTTCAACCCATTCAAGGGCAGCCCCGGGATTGGCTGCGCTTAAATAGGCCTGGGATAGCTTGGCAACCTTGTCCTGGATATTATCCGGGCCAACACCCGTCTCCTGGGGGGGGGTGTTGGTTGCGGCCAGTTCCAGCCAGGCTTCATAGTATTGGGCGGCTTTCAAGGGGATGTTGCAGGCCATAAACAGATCGGCCATCAGTGTTGTTTCCTGCCGGGACAGGGGGGTTATGAAACTATAAATCATCAGGGAGCAAAGTCCGTCTTCCAGCCGGTTCTTCTCCAGGTGGATATGGGTTAAGGCCTTCCACCATTTGGGTTCCAGAGGGTCGGTCCGGGTCAGAAAAAGGGCGTACGCCAGGGCTTTTTTTTCCATCTTCAGGGTCAGGTATTGGTAGAGCAGAATCTCCTGCCATTTTCTTTTTTTCGTGTCCGGGGATTTGTCGGCCAGTTCTTGGATCCAGGGCAGGGCCTGGGCATATTTTTCCAGGGAAAAGAAAATATTAACCAGGGTTTCCTTCCATTCCAGGGAGATCTCTTCTGGGTGGTCGGCCAAAAGCCGGTTAAATACAAAAAGGGCCTGGGCATTGTTTTGATCGGCACTATGGCAGACGGCGGCATAATACAGATACTCCGCCTTTTTTTCCAGACTTGTTTCATACCCTTTTACAAAGGCTGTGGCTGCCCTGGCCATATCCCCAAGTTCATAGCAGCACCTGGCAAGGTTCAGCCAGGCCGGGGAAAAATTAGTATTTTTTTCAACTGCCCGGGAAAAGGCTGCAATAGCCCGTTTCACATGGATGGGATTTTTTTCCTTCTGGTCCAACATGAGAAAACAATTGCCCAGCAGAAAATCGATATAATAGTGGTCATAGCCTTTCTGGGCAGCCTCTTGGGGATTAAGCCCCTGTCGTTTGGCTTCAAAGGCTTCCAAAAGGGCAATGGCCGGGCCAATTTTTTCCTCCTTGATCAGCAGGTTGGCTTTGTTCACACAAAGGCCTGCGGCAAAGGGAAGTTCTTCTGCTGCTTCTGCCTGCAGGGACAGGGGCAACAATAGCAGCACTGCCACCCCGGCGAGGAACAATACCTGTCTCATGGTTACTCCAATTGAAATTTTATGGTGGTCTGGGCCAGGGTTGCAACGGCAACCCCTTCCATGGTTCCGGGTTTGAACTTCCACTGGGCCACGCAGTTGATCACGCTTGCATCAAATATCTGATCCGGAACAGCTTCCAGAATTTCAGGATTTTCAACCCCGCCTTCGGTGTTGACAACAAATTGCACCTTTACCCACCCTTGAATTCCCCGGCGGGACGCCCGCAAGGGATAGATGGGGGGAACCTTGGCCAGGGGGGTCAGGGGCGAATCCAGTTCACTTGCCAGAAACACCCCGGCAAAGGCCGGGGCAGTCATACTGAACCTATCCATGGGCGGCAGATTCAGGGTAGACTGGGGAAGACGCGCATTCAGCTCAAAGGCCAGGCGGGGGGGGGAGGCCAGGGGCGTTGTCCTGGGAGCCAGGGCCATTTGGTTTTTTTCCAGCTTCTTTTTTTCAGGTTCCCTGGGTTTGGGCGTCTCTTTTTTCCGGGGCACAGATTCAATGTGCTTGATTCGTACCACCTGAATGGGCCGGATCTCTTCCAGGTCATCCGGTCTCTGGGGCTTCTGCTGGATCAGGCCGGGCATGATTCCAAATAAAAAGATATTGAGTATCCCGGAAAGAAAAAGGGCCAGCCCCCAGCCAATGCACTTGGATAAGATGTTTTTGGATTCCACGGCTTATCTCTCCTTGGGAAGGCTTGCGGCAATGGAAATATTTTGTGCGCCTGCCAGCTTGCAGTCGTCCATGACCGTGATCACAAGACCGGTCAGGCTCTCCTTGTCCGCCACAATCACTACCTGGCCTTCCGGGGTTTCGGCCAGGGCCCGTTCCACATTCACCCGGACGGCCCGGATATCGATCTGGCGGTGATCCAGGTGAATGGTATTGTCTTTTGTGACCCCGATGAGAATGGTGGCGTTTGTTTTGCTGACTGCGGTGGAAGCGGCTGGCCGGGATATCTCAACCCCGGTTTCCTTGATGAAGCTGGTGGTGACCAGAAAAAAAATCAGCAGAATAAACACCATATCGATCAAGGGGGCGATATTTAATTCCAGGGTGTGTTTATGGGCCCGTCTGGCAGCCGATATATTGAGCATTCATGTTTCCTTTTTATACAAATTGTTTCAGATACATGCCTGTGGCAGCGATCCTGGTTTTCAGATTCCTGGCCCGGCAATGGAGCCACCCGCTCATGTATAGCCCGGGAATGGACACCATGAGCCCGGTCTGGGTGGTGATCAGGGCCACGGAAATCCCGCCGGCCATGGCCCTGGCATTTCCCGTACCAAAGACCGTGATCACATCAAAGGTGTCCATCATGCCCACAACCGTACCCAGAAGCCCGAGAAGGGGGGCCACGGCAGAAAGCACGGCAATGGCAGCCAGATATCTGTCCAAGGATGCCACAAGTTTCAGCACGGTCTCGTCCAGAATAAAACCATCCAGGCCCCGGTCAAAGCTTCTGTTCCGGATAAATTCCCTGACGAGAAGAGCATTGGCCCCCTGATATTGTTCTGGAGGGGTGCGATTTTTTTTCACCCATTCTCCGGCCTGACCTCTGGAAATATTTTTCACAACCAATTGACGCATGAACAGGACCCGGTTGAGGATGAGCACCCACAGGCAAAAGGAGACCAGAAGGATGGGGATCATGACCACGCCTCCTGCCTGGATATAGGCTGTCATCTGGCAGAAAAAATTATGCATCTTCCTTTTTCCCGTTCAGTGTTTTTTGTTTAAACACCATGTTGACAAACGAGACGGCTTTTTCCTCCATTTGTCCGATCTGGGTTTCCACCCGGCGGCTTAAAAGGGTATGGACCAGCATGATGGGGATGGCCACGGTCAGCCCCAGCATGGTGGTGACCAGGGCCTCGGAAATTCCGCCGGACATCATCCGGGGATCTCCTGCCCCGTAATAGGTAATGACATGAAAGGTATTGATCATGCCGGTAACCGTGCCGAGCAGCCCCAATAAAGGGGCGATGGCCGCCAGCATCCCCAGGGTGGACAAAAAGCGTTCAATTCCCGGGATTTCTCCCAGAATAGACTCCTGGAGCGCGTTTTCCATGTCCTCCCGCTTCTGGTCCCTGAAGGGAAGGCAGGCCAAAAGGATCTTGGGAATCAGCCGGTTTTTTTCAGCCGATAAGAGGGCCTTGCATTCTTCCCAGTTCCCCTGGGCCACAAGCTGTCTGACCTCGGCCATGAAAGGTTCCACCCGGATCTGTCGGCTGTAAAAAAAGAAAACCCTTTCCAGGAGGATGATAAACGCAAGGCCCAGGATGGCCAGGATGGGCCAGACAATGGGCCCGCCCTTGGGGATCTGTTCCGAAAGGTTGAGCTGATGGGTGAGCTGGCGCAAAGCTCCGCCCTTTGAAATGTCCATGGGAACATCCGGGCGCGCGCCTTTAAAATAGTCCCTTATCGTGGCTGCCATGTCCGAAGAGGGCAGCCGGGAAAGGGCAAAGAATCGGCGGCTCTGGTCTGAATACAGCAAAAATCCCACCTCTTTTATGGATCCGTCCGGGTTTTCCAGACAATAGATCCCGGTAAAATTTCCCAGGGTTAATACCTGTGCCGTTTTTTCCTTGCCCTGGCGGTCGATGATGGAAGTCCGGGTGATCTTAACTGCCCCCGAAGCCGTTATTTCCCGGAAAAAACCATCTGTCATTTTTTTAACCTCTTCCATGGACCATGGCTTTTCCTGGCTGATCAGGGGGGCCAGAAATGCTTGCCCGTCCGGTGTAAGGGCAGTTTGAAGGCTTTGGGAAAGCAGGGTGTCAAGGTCCTTGGCCCCTGTTTTTATAAACCCGGAAAGCTCCTGGCCCAGGGCGTTGGATTCGGCCAGCTCCGCCCTGAGTTTCTCCTGGATTTTTTTTTGTTCCAGGATCTGTTGTTCATGGGCCTTGTTCGCCTGCTCCAGAAGTTCATTTTTTCCCTGAAGACTTGCAATGGCAGACTTAATGGCGGTTTCATCATTTTTGATCTCCAGAATCCTTTGTGCTGCCGCGGCTTTGGCCTGTTTTAACTCATCGGCTGCCTTTTTCCGGACCATTTCCTGTTGTTTTTCAAGGGCCTGGTGGTCCATGCGCAGATCCGAATTATTTTGGGCCATGACGCTGACAGACCCCAGACAATGGAAAAAAATCAGTATCAAAAAAATGTGTTTCATCAGTTCTCCTTGATTTCTTTTGCAAGTCGCCCCAGGGGAAGGGTCAATAGTTCAACGGGCCTTCTTTTGGCGGCCATTTCAACACCGCTCTCAATGGCCGGGATATGGGATGCATCCAGCTCAAGCCATTGGCTTTGTGCCACATTGAACATTCCGGCCGACTTTCTGTCCAGGGAGAGAAAAAACAGGGAAACCCGTCCCAGACGGAAAATATCCCCCAGCACTTTATTGCCTGCAAACAAAATCTTGTCCTGGTAGACCTCAATGGTATTGCCGTATTCCGCTTCCACTGACAAGGCTTCCATGACACGCCTGTATTTTTCTCCCAGGGGGACATCCCCATCTGCCATCATGGTTTCAAGCCTTTTCAAGCGGGTATTCCGCTCTTCCTGCAAAAAGGGGGAATCGCTTTCAATCAAGGTTTTTAGCCGGGTCACCACCGCGTTCAAAAAAGGTTCCATGTCCCTCTGGATGCGAAGGTTCTCCTGAATCTGAAGGGCCAGGGACTGATTCAGATTCTGGTGGGAGTCACGCTCTTTGGACAGCCGGTTTTGGGCGGCCGTCAGGGTCTGATTTTCAGATACAAGCCGGTCATAAAGGGCTGTCAGCTCAGCGCGTTTTCCTTCCCATTCTTCTGTCCGGGTTTGGGTTTCCTGCCGGGTGTCAATGGCTGTCTTTACGGCTTTTTCCATTACTTGGGCAGTTCCGGCATCTGCGGGTTTGCCACTGCCTAGTGCCAGGAGCAGGGCCATCCCCAAAAGGCCCATGTGCAATTGCCATGGGGTGAATCCGATCCATTTTGTTTTGTGTTTCATTTTTGGGTTCCTTTACGCCTTGGGGCGCTTTCTTCTTGTTTCCCGATATTTGATATTTTTCACAGTTCTCCTTATGGTTCTCCTCTGTTTCAAGATTGGGAGATATGAAAATAAAAAAGCCACAAAGCTTTTTCTGTTCATGAAAAAAGGCCTTCGTGGCTTTACCTGAGATACGCTGTTAATTTATTTGCTTCTTTCACCTTCTGGTGATTACTGATCGCTTTCAATAGTGAAAATATAAGACGGTGTCAATACTTTTTTCCTATTTCACCTTCCAGAGAAGGCCCGGGCTCTGGCTGGAAGATCTTTGTATCTTGCGCGATTACCGGAATCTTGGGCGGGTTCGTTTGGAAATGGATATGGGGTCAATTTTACAAGGCCTTCTACTGTGTCCATGTTTTTATGGGACGCAGATTCGCAATCCTGACAAAAATGAGAAATATTATGACTATAAAAAACGGTTGTCAGACATGTCGAAAAAGAGCCGCACCCAAATGAATTTACAGAAGGACAATTGCCCTATTCGCGGGAGTTGGGCGAACTCTTGGTTTTGTTTTTTTGTTGTTGACATACCCATACGAAAGCATTATGTATACCGTAACTGTGGTAGTAGAAGCTGCCACCGGTACAGTTTAAGAATTTAGGATAATAATTTTCAGCCACGAAGGCATGCATCTGGAAAACGGATGATATGGTTTTGTGGTTTTTTTTTGTCTATTTAAGAAGAGGAGGCGCCAAAGCGTTTTAAGCAATATAAGAAAATGGTGAAAAGGGGCGGGAAAGCAGCCGCGACCGGCAAAAGTAGCAGGCTGCATTTCCCTTGAATCCACTCCCTGAAAGGAGAGATGCATCCACTTATCATACCCTGGCATCTTGTCCCCGTCAAGGGTTCCCCCTTTTTCTTGGAATATCCTTTATCGTCAATAGGATGACCTATGAATTAAATTACTCAACATAGGAGAAAAATGTATGATATATTACAAGGGGTTTCGGTTTAAATTTGCAGTAATAACCTTATTTTCCCTGATACTTTTACAGGGATATGCAGGGGCTTCAGAATCAAGCAAGGTTCTAAAGCTTGATGAGATTACAGTGACCGGGCAATCCAGCAAAATCTCTCCGCCGCCGCCTTCGGCAACCATAATAACACAGGATCAATTACAGAACCAATTTTTGGAAAAACCATTGTATATCATGGAAAAAGTACCTGGGGTTGTTATTCAGGACTATGGCCAGGGCGCGGTGGCCAGTGCTTTTTCCATGCGCGGTCTTAAACTTGGCCATAACACGGGTGCTGCCATTTTCATGGACGGGGTACCTTTGAATGAATCAACTTCCCATGGGGACGGGTATGGTG
>JAHIVS010000743.1 GCA_018816605.1 Pseudomonadota bacterium | reverse complement strand
GCCTCATCCGTTCATCCAAAGACCACGCAAGCATATTGAATCTGGTGCGTATAAGTTTAATGTCGTCTTCTGTAATAGTCATGACGACAATATACCACTTCAGATCGTTTTGTTATAGTTATATTTTAACGACTCCTTAGTTGGCAAAAACGAAAGTACTATCAACGCCGATGATGGTCAGAAATGGAGCAAGTGTCTCGGTTGATTTTTTTGCTACGTATTCTCTGGAACCATCTCGAGTTTCAAGATGCTCCATTTTTTGCTGTTTTTTCGACAAATCTCTTTAGATTTCTAACATCCAGAATACTCCTTTTTGGGCGATTATTTGAGGCGTGATCAAGCTAAAACTATCAGGAAACACCTTAACCTGACGAATGTACTAATCGTTTTGCGTTGGCAGTGCAAATCTTCAACGTTAGCTTGCACGAGACTGTCGTGCAAGCTAACGTTGCCTGACGTCATGTTTGAAAGGAAGATGTTGATCTGGCCATAGTTGGAGGCCTGGCGATTGTTTTAGATAGAATTACCCAATTAATGGGAACAAAGAAAACAACCTAAGGAAATTTCTTTTTTTATAACAGGAGTGAAGCGAATGGGTATGATTTTGGGTATAGTCCACGACCAGTGTTTTGGGACGCGTGATATGCGGTAAAAAAGCACTCCCTTCCACCTTGCCTGTGGCTGCTAGCTCAACATCTTTTAGCACGCGCAACATAAAAACCCGTTTTGCATTCGACTTTGCTTCAGCAGACGCGGCTGAAGCAGCGCTTGAAAGCACGCTGTAGATCGTCCCTCCAAAAGGAATAACCTGCCCCGCGGCGGCACCTGCTAAGTGGTCTGAAAAGAAATTTTTCCAGGGGATTATCAGATTCGCCCTTTTCCTTTATTTTCTTGTGCATACTTCTGCATCATCTTGCCTCAGGACGAGATAGCAGTTTCGACCATTAATGGTTAATTTTAAAGTATGCCAAGAAAATTTTCCTGTAGATGTCTTATCAAAACTGAAGATGACTCGCTTTACGAACTTTTTGTTAGGTGGGGGATGCGGAGGCCGCCAGGGAACACCTTATACAGGAGCGTGGTGTCACACCGCAGCAGATCATCTTGTTTGGCCGCTCCCTCATTGCTGGTGTCGCTGCGCACTTGGCTACCATACACACTACAGGCGCCTTGATCATAGAATAGAGACTTTCTGTACCTACAGGGACAGATTATAAGAATTTTAAAAAACGACAGACCTGATGAAATTGACACTCTATCCAAAAGGAGTCCGGCAATGGCTGTGGTTCTCATTCGGTCTACCCTTCTTTATATTGGCAATTATGAGCGGACTTTTTTTCTTTATCAATATGCCCGGCTCCTCTTATACCGGCCCGTTGCCTCCGTTAAGTGAACAGGAGCAACACACAGCCGGTCTGCTCGAAAAACATGTTCATATTTTAGCAAACGAAATCGGTCCCCGTAATATCTGGCGACGCTCTTCAATGGATAGCACTGTTAGCTATCTCGATAAAATTTTATCAGATATGGGTTATACCATTCAACGGCAGGAATTTAGCTCCCACGAAGTCACATCAACGAATCTGGAGGTGGAAATTCCTGGCCACCTGTATCCTGAAGAGATAATTGTGGTTGGAGCCCATTACGACACAGTCTCGAACTGTCCTGGAGCTAATGACAATGGTTCCGGAGTGGCTGCCCTGCTTGAACTGGCCCGCCTTTTGGCCGACGCTAACCCACAACGCACAGTTCGGCTGGTCGCTTTTGCAAATGAAGAGCCGCCTTTTTTCTTCAGCAACACGATGGGCAGCGCCTTCTATGCGGCCCGCTGCCATGATAGAAAGGAGAAAATTATGGGCATGCTCTCTTTGGAGACCATAGGGTATTACAGTGACGAACCCGGCAGTCAGCAGTACCCCTTCCCGTTTTCGATTTTCTATCCTGATACAGCCAGCTTCATCGGTTTTGTCGGCAATATCCGCTCACGGCAGCTTGTCCGTGCTACAATTAAGGCCTTTCGCAGTCATGCCAGATTTCCGTCAGAGGGGTTGGCGGCACCGAGTTTTATCACCGGTGTCGGCTGGTCCGATCACCTCTCCTTCTGGCGGAAGGGCTACCCGGCCATCATGGTCACCGATACCGCGTTTAATCGCTATGCGTCATACCATACCCCGGAAGACACTGCTGAGAAACTCGATTATGAACGGATGTCCCGGGTTGTCACCGGCCTTGTTCCTACCATACTGGAACTTGCCAATCAATAGACTGAATATAAGCCCGTCAGGAGTCTGTCGGATCTAGAGTCCGAACTGCGGACGCTTTTCTAACAGCTCCTGGTTTCTTCGAAGTCAGCTTCTTCTGCAAGGCGGATGATTTCATCAACCTCCACCTTCAATTGCTGTTCGAGCTTACCGGCATGCCCCCAGCTCAAGACATGGTACTAGGAGGCATTGGCTTTCACCTTGGTGCCATCAAGGAAGTATCGTTGGTCTCTATTGGTAGAAATGAATTTTTGAATCATATTTCTCTCTATGCAATTAATTGAATTCACAGAGGAATTACCTAAAAAAATAGAAAAATATCAGTAAAAATTGGGTTAATAGGTGATGTTCATGCCACAGTAGGGCCCATCCTGGAAGCGTTGAGAATCTTTGAGCAGGAGAGTGTTGATTTGATTCTCTGCGTTGGGAATATAGCGGGGTATGGAACGGAGCTAGAGCAGAGCATTAAACTGTTGATTGAAAGCGGCCGTATAACTCTTCTTGGAAATCACGATGCCTGGTATATTAACCATAATTTCAGAGGGCTGAAAAAGTGGGTTGAAACATTTTTTTACAATTTGCCTGTAACATGGGAATCAACAATAGAAGGAAAACGGTTTTTTGCTGTCCATGCAAGTCCTCCGGTTTCAACGGAGGTGATAGGTGATAAGAATTCGCTTTCCAACAGGAAAGTAGCGACCGACAACAACAACTGCCCCACCCTGCCTTCCCACAAAACACAGCTAGGAATGACCTGAAAAGGAACCTTGAACCTTGAACCTCCGGTAACAAGATCGACAGAAGAACCCTTCACAACAGTAATTCTCTCCAATTCCTGCCAAAATCAATAAAAACAGCCTACAATACTACCACCATTACAGCAACTTCAAAAGTCCGCTCCTGTGCTAAGCCTCTAAAATCAAACAGTTACTCCGCCCCCACCAGGTCACGGCAACACAGCGCAACAGAGCACAACAGAGCACAAAAAATCCCCATCGGCCTCAAAGTTCCACTCAGTCGCCATCAAAAACGGCCTCCTCATAACTCGGCCAGCCGTCGTCAACCAGCTCATAATACCTTTCCTGGATTGGGAGAGCAGGTGCTGACCCCTTATTCCCCTGCCACTGTGGTGAACCGCGGATATCCCGGCCCAGCCACAGCTTCAGATGGCAGAGTATCTTCCGGATCACTTTCCGCTCCACGATAAAGCTGACGATCTTCATCTCCGCCAAACAATGGGGGCAGATCAAGGGGTCCACTTCCCAGATTTTTTTGATGCAATATCTCCACAATGAGGAGGAATGCGCCTGTGTTTATGGGCGGCAACGTCAATCATCGTCAGTTCTGAGATTTCTTTTTTGCCCTCTTTCCCTCCCTCCCGGTCTTCGAACTCCTCCTCAAGTTTACGCCGCTCACCCCACATACGGTTGGAGTACCAGCCATGGTAACGAACCAGTTGAAAACTCTTCTCCGGGATATGCTGGGTGATGGCGGCGATAAACTCATCTGCTGTACTGATGGAAAAGTTCTTTTTATTTTTACCGTGGGTCATCTTTGAGCGGTAAGTCACCATGCCGGTGCTGTTGTTGTAGCTCAGTTTAGCCAGGGAAAAAGGGTTACGAATGATGTACTGTACAAGATTGGTAAGGCCCTCCTGATCGTCCTTGGCAATACGGACGAAATTATCGACATTAAAGCCGGAGGTATGGTTCCACTTCATCAACATGGCTACAAAACTCTCATCGATCACCCCTTCCTTTACCAACAGCTTCAAAAGTCTTGCCCTGAACAGCTCCGCCAAGAGCTTTAGCCCGTCTTCGGCATTACGTAAAAGACGCCGTTGCGACGAAAAAGCCCATCTGCTACTATGGCGTGTATATGCGGGTGCCACCTGGCGGAATCTCCGAATGTCTGGATGGTGAGTACAGCCCCGAATATACCGTCCTTCAGGCCAAGGACGGTCCGCAGAAAGACCTGCAGGCTGTCCGCTGCCGCCTTACTTAACGTGGAGAGAAGCTTACGGTTGTAGAAAAAGAACTTACGCAGGATGATTGGATTCTGAAGACATATTGCCGATGAGGAAGTGAGTAAAGGATGTTTCCCCGCAGCAGTTCCCCAAACTGGGCGACTTTCTTTGCGTGACAGGAGGGACAGAACCAGCGGCCCCAGCAGGAAAAGACAAAACATTAACCGCATCACCTACTCCCATCTATGCCATGTTCATAGATGGGAGTACCTCGACCGCTTTACACAGGAATATCCTATGAATTCATTGTTGAAACTATCTGGGCTGATGAAGCCCTATTGGAAAATTGCCATGCTGGGTCCAGTTCTCATGACCCTTGAAGTGGCAATGGACCTCCTGCAACCGCGGCTTATGCAGCGAATTGTCGATGTGGGTATTGCTCAGTTTGATCTGTCGATTGTTCTTGGTACCGGTGGATTGATGATAGTGCTCGCCTTCATGGGAATCTTCGGAGGCTTTGGTGGTGGGCTCTTCGCTGTGCGTGCCTCTCAGCTTTTTGCTACGGATTTAAGGAGTGCACTATTTCGCAAGGTGCAATCTCTCTCTTTTGGTAATCTTGATAAAATCGAAACCGGAGAGCTTATTACCCGTCTGACCAACGATGTTACCCAGGTACAGGAAGCTGTATTTCTCTGCCTCCATCTCATGGTGCGGGTACCACTCATTGTGATGGGCAGCATGATTATGGCGATTCTCACCAGCCCGAAACTTGCCCTTATGCTCTTTGTCCTCGGACCAATAATTGTTGGAGTGCTTTATTTTGTAATCAAAAGCACATACCGCACTTTTGTGAATGTACAAAAAAGGGTAGACGCACTGAATTCGGTTATGCTTGAGAATTTGGCTGGAGTGAGAGTGGTAAAGGCTTTTGTTCGCACAGCATACGAAAACAACCGTTTTGGCAGGCGTAACACAATGGTTTAAAATCGAATGAAACTTCTTTCCACATGAAGGACAAGCCATAAGCATCCCACCAATGTGGTCAGGAAATCGTAATTGCTGACCGCATTTTGAGCACTTCTTTACAGTATATTCAGTCAGAAGCTTTCTGAAAAGAGGATATGAACGAAAGAGTATCTTAAAAAAAATAGTTTTTTTTAAAAGATACCATTAACTCACTGTTGCCCCGGTCTCGCATTCACCCGGGCACTGGCGCTGACAAGGGTTCTGCGCAATTCTGCTTCAAGGGTCTCAAGCTGGAGCGCTGCCTCGGCACGTTTCCTCCGTCCTTCATCGGCGATAGTCAGGCTCTCTTCAATGGTCTCGATCAGTGAGGCATTGGCCTGCCTGACCGCATCAATATCAAAGACGCCGCGTTCGATCTCGCGCCGTGCCTCGGCGTTGCCCTGCTTGAGGTTTTCAGCATTGGCCTTGAGCAATTCGTTGGTGAGATCACTGGCCGAACGGATAGTAGCGACCGCCTCACGGGATCGGTGGATGGTCACCGCCTGAGCCAGTTGCTGCCGCCACAGGGGCAGGGTATTGGCGGTGGTAGAGACGATCTTGTTGATCAGCCCCTTGTCATTCTCCTGTACCAGCCGGATGCTGGGCAGACTCTGCATGGCCACCTGACGGGTCAGCTTGAGGTCATGCACGCGCCGCTCCAAGGCATCACGATTGGCACGCAGATCTCGCAGCTGCTGGGCCGCGACCATTGCCTTGCTCTCCGCGGCCTCACGTTCCAGGGCCGGGATGTCCTGTTCATCGAGCTGCCTCAGCTTCTCCTCTCCGGCCACAATGTAGCGTTCAAGGTGTTGAAAGTACTCCAGATTGGCAACGTAGAGGCGGTCGAGCGAGACGATATCCGTGAGCAGTTGCGTCTTGTGCCGCTCGAGATCATCACCGATGGCGTCAATCTGGTCGCGTACTTCTTCATAGCGCTGGAGGAACTTTGTCACTGGCCTGGTTTTACCGAGCAGACGGGCGAAGATACCGGGTTTGCGGTTGGGGTCCAGACTCCCCAGATCAAAGCCCCTCACAGTGCCCAACATGCGGTTGAGTGCTTCTCCTGCAGGCCCCGTGTCCTTGTTGCGCACACCCTCCAGCATGTCGTCGGAGATGCTGGCCAGCTGCTGCTGGGCGGGGGCGCCGAAATAGAGCAGGGAGTGGCTGTCATTGAGATCAATCTCCTGGATCAGTGCATCCATCGCCGCTCGCTCCGGCAGGTCGGCCTGCTGGTAACGCACCAGTGACTTGCCCTGCAGCAGCTCGGTTTCAATGGTCTTGAGTTCTGTCTCGTTAATCATGGTTCTGTTTCCTCTCCTAAGGTTGCATCAATTCAGACCTTCGCGCTTGAGCTGGGCCTCCAGCACTTCCATATTCACATCAAGGTCGAGCAGGTCATTTTCCAGCAGTCGCTGCAGCTGCTGGCCGAACACCTCTTCAATGCTCACCAGCACGCGACGGAAGTTAGCCTCCAGAGCCTGGTTGCGGTGATTGCTGTGGGCCTCGGCATAGCCGGTGACCACCCGCTGGGCGCCATCAAGATAGGTATTGAGGAATTTGCGCGCCCGGCGCAGATCCCTGGGGTCACGGGCAATCTCCGCCAGAATGTCTCGGGCTAGGGCAATGATACGGCTCAGGCGCTGGTTCATCTCCGGCTGCTTGATACGGCTACCGGCCTGCTCGATGCTGATGATCTTCTGCTCTGCCTGCTGCAGCGCCTCGGTGACCCGCGCGACGCTGCCGTCCCTGTTCTCCGCCACGACCACCGGTTGCCGGCGCGGATCAAGACCGTAGAGCAGGATAAAAGCAGCAAACGCCCCGCCTCCAAAAGCCAAGGCAATGGGCAGGCTATGGCCGGCACCTGCCCCGGCGGTCAAGGCCGTAGCCAGGGCGACAGTCAGCCCGCCGAGTGTCTTGAACGGCCAGCGGAAAACGGTCTGGAATCGCTGCTGCCGCTGATTAACCTCCTGTTGAAAGCCGTGATGAGCCAGCATGGCACCGGCCAGAAACAGGCCATAGCTGCCGGCATTGACCACAAAGGCCGTGAACTGGCCACTGGCCAGAGCAATCACCATGGCGGGGATCAGCGGCAGGGGCAGCAACCACAGCAGCCGGGCCTTGCGCGGCGTGAGGGCTGCCGCCTGCTGCCTCCGCTGACGGAAATCCTGAACCTCCTTTGCCGTCTGACGGGCCTGTTTTTCCAGCTCGGCCGCTCCCCTGGGCAACCAGCGGGCAGCAAGGCTCGCACCCTCCCTGACAACTGACTCAAGCAGCCGGGGCCACTCCTGACGAGGTCGCTTTACCATGGTTATACAGCCCACAAAGCCTGCCAGGCCGCCACACCGACGGTGGCAAACAGCAAGATCAGCCCGAGAATTTTACGTAAAGCCTTTGGCATCTTAGTCTTCCTTCCAAAAAATTATGATGAGTGACCTCCAGGCTCCCTCAGTGTCGTCAGAGAGTAAAACAATGACGATTTGGTAACCAAATTCAACCACCTTTACTACAGAAAATCAATGAACCGTCACCAATAGTTCCTCGTACTCCTACCATCCTTCATCAAATTGCCGGAAAAATTAACGCTGCACGCTCTTGAGATTTGTGGATAGTTTGTCAAATATATAAAGAAGATCCGGTTCGCCACAGATGAACAAAACTCATTTGGCATCCATGGTAATGCCCTCAACCTGGGGAGATCTTTTACGCCTCTATGCCAAAATACTCATACCCAGAAAAATAATATAGCCGATATAACTTGCCAGCAACAAAAGAGCTTCGAAACGATTTATTCGCCCTGGCCCACGAAAGCCGTAGCAAAAGATGAAGAGAAAAATTGTCAAAACACTCATGACCAATATATCTCTTGAGAAAACTTCCAGAGCTACTGTCATGGGATGAATAGCTCCGGCGACACCGACCACGGCCAAGGTGTTGAAAAGGTTGGATCCGATGATATTGCCAAGAGCAATGTCATGTTCGCCTTTACGGATTGCCATAAGCGATGAGGCCAGTTCCGGGAGCGAGGTACCCACCGCCACAATCGTCAGGCCGATGATCAGGTCGCTGAGACCAAAAAAGCGGGCAATATCCACAGCACCCCAGACCAGGAGACGGGAGCTGACGATCAATAACGCCAGTCCAAGCACCAGCCGCAATAACGCCTTCCCAAGAGGCATGGCATGCGTCTCAAGTTCCTCTACTATTTCAGCGCCAAAAGCATCAACTCGTTGCCGAAGGCCCTGGATAATGGTCCAGGACACGAGAGTTCCAAATACACCCAGTAGAATCCAGGCATCAAGCTGCGTCAGTTCGCCATCACTGATCTGGAAAGCAGCCAGCCCTGTAACGGCGATCAGGATCGGCAGCTCCTTGCGTAACACCTGGGAGTGGACGGCCATGGGACTGATCAATGCTGTTAGCCCCAGTATTAAACCGATATTGGTGATATTTGAGCCGTAGGCGTTGCCGAGTGCAAGGCCCAGGTTGCCCTGCGTGGCAGCTAATGTCGAAACCACCATTTCCGGAGCCGATGTGCCAAAACCGACAATCACCATACCGATCAGCAAAGGCGGCATACCAAAATACCGGGCCGTAACAGCCGATCCTTCGACAAAAAGGTCGGCACTCCAGACCATAACTAATAAGCCGCAAATAACAGCAACAGACGCCAGCACCATTCCCTTTTCACCTTTTTCTCAATTTTAGCAGAACTGCGCAACCTGGTCGGCAACCCATAACGCACCATAGAAACACGATTTTATTTTTTCCAATCCTTTCCTCACCTCACTTATGTAAAGTTTTGCGAATAAAGAAAACCAAACGCCGCTCCTGAACCGACGAGTCCGCACCAGACATCATCCCAGGACCAGAGACCCTTACTCCAGAGATCAAGCCCCTCCTTGATCAGGGTGACCACAACCCCTGCGCCATACAATGGCAGCCAATAGACACCAAGCAAGGTAAGGACAAAACCCCAGAAAAAATGGAGCTGCAGATCCCACCTGAAAATGCGCATTACGCTGATGGCTTTCTTCTGATATGTTGGTAATAAGTCCATAGTCGAAAGTGGTCTTTCAAAAGGGAAACATCCCTGACCGGCCGCCAGACCGGAAGAGGAGTCGGCATGGAAACCGGCAGGAGATGCCTAGACAAGGCCTCAACCTGTTATTCTTTTTCACTCTTTTCATCATCTTTGCCCTCGGCAGATTCTTCATCTTCACTTTTACCTTCGTCGCCGGATTTGTCCGTGCTGCCAATGACACTGCCAGCCGTTTCCTTTGCTTTCTCTATGGACTGATCGGCCTGATCGCAAGCGGTCAAACCTGAAAGCGACAGTAGCAACAACAGCACCACGATTGACTTCAACGACACCAACGCCATAAACGGATTTTTCGCAACCCTTCATTAGGTGATAAGAATTCGCTTTCCAATAGGAAAGTAGCGACAGCCAACAACAACTGACCCACCCTGCTTCCCACAAAACACAGCTCGGAATGACCTGAAAAGGAACCTTGAACCTTGAACCTCCGGTAACAAGATCGACAGAAGAACCCTTCACCACAGTAACTCTCTCCACCTCCAGCCAAAATCAATAAAAACAGCCTACAATACTACCACCATTAAATATTCTGCCCCAAAGAGGCTGGAGCAACAGAAGTTTTGCTGATGGTTTTGAGTATTAAGTATGGTATCATCATTTCAAAGGTCATAGCTGTAACGATGCAATCACGATGAACCATTGCAGTAAGGATCTTATCCAAAATCATCCGATTGAATATCGTACAAAGCCACTTTCCTTTATTTGCAGAACAAATTCAGTAACGTCTAAAAAGACTATTCACACACAAATTGTTAATGTCAAGAGGGAGAAGAATAATGAAAAAGTATCATGTAACAATATTTATCGTTTTTTTTGTTCTGTTTTTCGCTACTATTTCAATAGCCTCTGAACTCGAGCACGGTTTCATGAAATACAAATGGGGGGAAAGTATATCTCGATACGAGGACTTAACCGAGTTATACACTAAAAAAGATGTGACCTACTATAGCAACCCTGGAGAATCATACACTCTTGACGACTTTCCTATAAATGATGTCATCTTTGGGTTTTACAAAGGGAATCTTTTTGCGGTGTATATCGGCATTGACACCCTCGAAACATACGACGATATCAACCAGCATATGAAATTAAAATATGGTCTTCCAGGCACAAAAATATCCGACAAAGACCATTTGACTACCATTAAATGGAAATATAAGGATATTACTATCAAACTGAAGACTGATGAGATTAAAAGAAAGATGAAGTTGGCATTTTATTACCATCCACTCTCAATGGACCTAAAGAGTGAGCATTTGGAAGAAATCAACGAAACATCATTTCGATTTTTCCCAATTGATAAGAACAAAAAGCCTAAAATGATTCCGTTCTTAGAATTCTGAAAAAGGTGATAAGGTGATAAGGTGATAGGTGATAAGGTGATAAGGTGATAGGTGATAAGAAATCGCTTTCCAATAGGAAAGTAGCGACAGCCAACAACAACTGACCCACCCTGCTTCCCACAAAACACAGCTCGGAATGACCTGAAAAGGAACCTTGAACCTTGAACCTTAAACCTCCGGTAACAAGACCGACAGAAGAACCCTTCACAACAGTAACTCTCTCCAATTCCTGTCAAAATCAATAAAAACAGCCTACAATACTACCACCATTACAGCAACTTCAAAAGTCCGCTCCTGCGAAGCCTCTAAAATCACACAGTTACTCCGCCCCCACCAGGTCACGGCAACACAGCGCAACAGGGCACAAAAATCCCCATCGACCTCAAAGTTCCACTCAGTCGCCATCAAAAACGGCCTCCTCATAACTCGGCCAGCCGTCGTCAACCCACTCATGGTGCCTTTCCTGGATTGGGAGGGCAGGTGCTGACCCCTTATTTCCCCTGCCACTGTGGCGAACCGCGGATATCCCGGCCCGGCCACAGCTTCAGGTAGCAGAGTATCTTCCGGATCACTTTCCGCTCCACGATAAAGCTGATCCTCTTTATCTCCGCCAAACAATGGGGGCAGATCAAGGGGTCCACTTCCCAGATTTTTTTGATGCAGTCTCTCCACAATGGAGGAGGAATGCGCCTGTGTTTATGGGCGGCAACGTCAATCATCGTCAGTTCTGAGATTTCTTTTTTGCCCTCTTT
>JAHIVS010000408.1 GCA_018816605.1 Pseudomonadota bacterium | reverse complement strand
GGGAAAATCCGACGGATTGAACTGCGCGAAATGGCCATGGCCAAGAATGAAACAGATGCCATGGATGAGATGAAAGAATATTTTTATTGGGATTTTCCGGAATTGAGTTCAAAAAACAAAAAATAAGAGAACATCGGGTCTTGGGTTTCTTCCCTGCAAGTTCCGGTCTAAGGTCAGGGAAATGGCATTTCCACTTCCACTTCACCGCTGCCGGTTCTGATAAATTTGGCCTGGGGGTATCTTTTTTGGAAGACGTTGAGCATCTTCCGGTTTTCCGCCAGAACCGTGGCAATGAATTGTTTGTAATTGTTTTCCTTTGCAATGGTTTCCAGAAATCCCAGAAGAAAGCTGCCAATGCCCATGCCATGGAGGTTTTCCTTGACCAGAAAGGCCACTTCAGCCGCATCTGTTCCCACATCGGCGTAGGAGCCGATGGCCACGATCTGTTTGCGTTTCCCAAGCTGCATCAGTCCGATAAGGGTCATGTTCCGCCGATAGTCCACTTCCGCCCATTGCTGCTGGAGCATTTTTCTGGAAAACACCTTTCGTTTGTTGAAGAACCGATAATAAATGGAATCTTCCTGGAGGGAATAGAAAAAATGCCGGGACTCGAATTCATCGGAAGGCAGCAGGGGTCTGAATTCAATGCTCTTTCCGTTGCCAAGCTTCATTGAATAATGGTAGGAATCCAGAAACAGCAAATCCTTGCTGGTGGGGGGCAGCTGGTCAGGGAAGATGTAATGGCGTTTTTTTGCCTGGCGGATCAATTCCTTGCGAAACTTGGGGTGGGCGATCTGGGCCAGTTCCATTACCCGCTGGAAAATGCTTTTCCGGCCCATTTCAGCAATGCCGTATTCTGTGACGATGATGTCAATATCCCCCCGGGTGGTGGCCACACCGGCACCTTCACTCAAATGGGGAACGATGCGGGAGACGGCACCGTTCTGGGCTGTGGAGGGGATGATGATAATGGAAAACCCCCCCTTTGACATGGACGACCCCCGGATAAAATCCACCTGATCTCCGATACCGCTGTAAAACAGATAGCCCTTGGAGTCGGAACAGACCTGGCCTGTGAGATCCACTTCCAGGGCAGAACTGATGGAAATGAAATTGTCGTTTTTGGCAATCACATTGGGGTCATTGACAAAGTCCGAAGATTTGAAATAGAACATGGGATTGTTGTCCACATATTCGTATAGGGCTTTTGATCCCATGCACAGGCTGGCCACCACCCGGTCCGGCAGGTAGTTTTTCCTTCGGTTGGTGATTATCTTTTTTTTAAACAAAGGCAAGAGTCCGTCTGTGATGACCTGGGTGTGGATTCCCAGGTCTTTTTTGTCGGCAAGATAGGGCAGCACGGCATCGGGCAGGTGCCCGAACCCGATCTGGAGGGTGGATCCGTCATCCACCAGCATATTCACATAGTGGCCGATCCGTTCGACAATCTGCTGATTTTTGATTTCAGGCAGGGATTCCAAAAGGGGTTCGTCAAATTCGACCAGAAAATCGATCTCGTCAATGTGTACCACGGAGTCTCCCCATGTTCTCGGCATCCGGGGATTGATCTGGGCGATGACAATGTCTGCGTTTTTCATCCCGGAAAGGGTGATATCCACTGAAATACCCAAAGAGCAGTACCCATGCTCGTCCGGGGGGCATACCTGGATCAGGGCCACGTCCAGGCCGATCTGGTGGGTTTCAAATATTTCAGGAATCTGGGACAGGTAGACCGGGATATAATCAATTTTTCCTTCAAAGGCAGATTGGCGCATGAGAACGGAGATAAAAAACAGCTTAATGGAAAACCGGGACAAAAAATTCTTATCATTGACATACCTGGACAGGGTTGAGGAGAGCATCTGATAAATAATAATATCCTGGATGGACAGGTCTTCAACCATGGCTTTTATCAGGCGCTGGGGCTCCCCGCATCCGGTCCCGATAAACACCCTGCTGCCGTTGTTGATTTTTTTGACACTTTCCTCGGGGGTAAGAAGTTTCTCCGGGCATGTCTCCTTTAAGTTCATGGATATTTCTCCTGGTATACCGTATGCCGTTTTTAAAAGGGGCCGAAAGTGGGGCAATTATGAAATATATTTTTAGGAATGTACAGGAAAAAGAGGAGATAAACATTTAAGGCGAATTTGATCCCGATTATTTGATTCGCCCAGGTCAGGATATGCGAGGCAATGGGGTTGTGCTCACCGGAGGTTGTATTTTTTTAATATCCGTTCAACGGACTGGTTTTCCAGCAATTCATCTAGGGCTGTCTGGAAATTCTGGATGAGGGGAAGGGGGATCTGTTTGCTGAAACCGAAACCGGATTTCATCACTGCAATCGAATAAGCTAGTTTGAAATCATTTGGATTGTAGCCCGAAATTCCAAGATATTTAAAATATGTGTCTTTGGCATAGCAGATGAGTTCAAATCGGTTCCGGATGAATTTTTTATGCAATTGGCCAAGATCACTGGATAAGTCCAGCGTTTTTTCTTTAAATCCCAGGCTTTTTAGGGTTTGGTGGCCGAGATCCTGTCGGACCACTCCAATGGAAAAGTTTTTTGCCTGTTCAAGACTTAAAATGGTAAGGTCATGTTTTCTTTTTGAAATAAGGCAGAGCTCATGGGTGTAATAGGGGCCCACCCAATGGAATTTCTTTGCCCGTTCCGGGGAAAAGCCCATTCCGAACAAGACCATGTTGGGTTCTGTTTCCAGCTGTTTGATGCCCCTTGCCCAGGGAACGACGGTGATGTCCTCTGTGGTTTTGGAGGCCCCGAGTTTCTGCCAGATCAATTGAAGGATTTCCACGGAAACTCCTTGCAGGCGGTCGTTTTCCAGGTAATTGTGGGGGGGATAGTTTTCGGTGAAGTAAACAAGATCATTGGCGGTCATTTCCGCTGCCCCAAGGGGAATTTGGAACAGGCTGAAGAATGCCCCCCAGAACCATATCAAGGATAAGAAAAGATATTTTTTTGTCCGCTGATTCATTTTCACCCCCTCATTTTCGGGTTAAGCCGGAACTTCTCTTTGGCACAGGGTATAAGGGTATCGGCTTTTCTGGGGCAGTATAGTGTCTTCAGTATATATATGAAATTCAAATGGAGCAAGATAGAATTTTGGGGTGTTTGCTCCAATTTTGGGTTTGCCAGAAGACCCGGGATAATGTTAAAATCTGGTTTGTTTAGCCCCCAAATGGAGAAAAGCCCAATGGCACCCCATAAAAAAAGCATTTCTGCTATTGCGCACCCCAAGCTCATTGTTATGCCGTTCCAGCCGTTTGCCGGCCAGGCCTTTGACGGGATCGGTCTGGGGCTCCATTTTTTTTGGGGCAATTTGTTTGGTGTCCACGGCAGGCTTACCGAGTGCTGGTTTGGATGGCGGGTGAAAAAAATATTTCCAGAGGCCCATTTATTGAAGAGCTATTGCCGGGGGAATGGGCCGGTTTCTGATATTCAGGCGCTTGGCAGGCAGGAACAGGTCCGGTTCTGGCTTGAAGGGCAATACCGGCAAAAAGAAGGAGAAATACAGCTTTCCATGGTTCTCCATGACACCCGGGAAGGGATGCCGGGATCACAGATACACCTTTCCATGGGAATAAATGACAAATTCCTGGGGGTTCGGGGTGCGTTCTTTGACTGGATCGCATCCTGCGGACTTGCCTTTGACGACAGTGAAAAGGCGAACTGGCCGGAGCCGATCGGTGTCCGGGGACTGGATTTTCTGGGGCGTGCCCTTGAAACCCTTTATTTAAGTTATATACAAAAGGGCGAAACACAGGCGGATAAAATTGATCTTACATGGTTTTACAGGGCAAGTGAGGCGTCAAAAGACTCTTATCTTGCCCAGGATCTTTTGGGATGGGGGCTGTATAAAAACGGGGACTTTCGAAAGGCAGAAACGGCGTTTGCATCGGCCCTTGAGCACAATCGTGCCGGTATCGGCGCCCTGGCAGGCATGATGTGGTGTGCCCTTTGTGCCAACAACCGGGAAAAGGCCGTTCACTATGCCCTGGCAAAGGCGGGCTGCCGGGGCGGGAGTCTGGAAAAAGCCAGGGCGTTTGTGGATAAAAAATTTGCAGAGTCTCCCTGAATTGGCCTTCAGGGTTCAGTGGTTTTATCAATCCAGTCCAGGTATTCGGGCAGGCCTTTTTCAAAGGGAATCTGTATGATTTGCGGCAGTTCATACCCATGGCGTGCCAGGATAAATTTTTCCAATTCACCATAGCCTGCGGTTTTTGTTTTCATGACCAGCCGTATTTCCGGTTCCGTGTGCACCTGCCCCTTCCAGCGATAGATGCTGGTGACAGGGTTCAGCTGAACACAGGCCGCCAGCCTTTTTTCCACCACTTCCCTTGCCAAAATCCGGGCAAAGGTATCATCGGCGCAGGTGACAATGACCATACAATATTTCATGATGCCTCCTTTCTCAAGGATTTTCCATTGGGTGATTTTCTAAAGTTATCCCGCAACAGGAGGTGAAAGAACAAACATCGGCGGCTCTTATACAGGCCCCATGGATTTTGGCTCAAATTTCAGGGTGGAAAAATAGTCGTCCATGGTTTCCGCACGCCGGATCAGTTCAACCCTCCCGTCCTTTCCCAGCAAAAGCTCCTTGGGGCGTAAATGCCCATTATAATTAAATCCCATGGAATGGCCGTGGGCACCGGTATCGTGGATGACCAGAAGATCTCCCTCAACGGTTGCCGGTAACTCCCTCTGGATTGCAAATTTATCATTGTTCTCGCACAGGGCTCCCACCACATCCACCTTTTTTTGCGGGGCGGCATCCTCTTTGCCGTGGATGTGGATATGGTGATAGGCTTCATACATGCCCGGTCGCATGAGGGCTGACATGGACGCATCCACTCCTACATAAGTTCTGTATGTTTCCTTGTGATTTATAACCG
>JAHIVS010000407.1 GCA_018816605.1 Pseudomonadota bacterium | reverse complement strand
GGCCCGTATCCCGGGGGACAAAAAGGGTCTCTTTTGTCTCAAGAAAAGGGTCTTCTTCTGTCCGGGGGCGTTTTTCCCGGGACGCTTTTATCTTGCTCCGGGTGAAAAAAGTTGAGATTCCTTGCCACACGACCTCTTTGCCAGCCATGGCCTCCAGGAAAAACTGGGTTTGGATTCCCTTTGGGGTCTTTGTGAATCCATGGAGCCGGCAGGACAGATCCAGGGTCTGGTCAATTGTTATTGCCCGTTTCAGCTCAAAGGACTGGCCGACCTGGATCAGGCCCATGGGATTGATGGGGAAATGGGGGGTGGTGATAAATTTTCCCAGAAGCCCGATGAACAGGGTCTGGATATAGCTGGCAGGAATAATCTTGTCAGAATTTGAAAAACCGCACACCTTTTGGTAGCGGAGAATCCTTTCTTTGTCGGGTTTCACGCCAGTGAACACCACCCGGGCCTTTGAAAGAAGGGCCGTCTCCTTCAGAGTGGAAGGCCGCACCAGGGACAGCAAAAAGATTTTAAAAAACAGTATTGTTATGGACGGTATTTTTTCAAGTTTCACCAGAATTTCAGGGTCAGCCAATTCAAACGGGGTTATCTCTTCACCAGCATCCATGGGGTGTATCCTTTTTGTTGGAATAAAGGGCGCCAGTCTACCCTTGTTTGTTGGGGAAGTCAATATGCCGGATCTGAAAATTTGTTGTAAATGTAAGCAGTTATCTGTTATATTCCCCAGAGAGGCTGTTTTCTATTGACCAACCGGAGCCAAGGGTATATGAGCAGAGACGAAATAAAAATTAAAAGGGAATTTAGTGTTTTCAATGATTTATTGTCCTTTTTTTTGATTAAATCATTGAAACCTGACCAAAAAAAATGTTATTTTACCGCTTATCCGGCAGATATGGAACGCTTGTATCTGCCCGGCAATGTGATTCACATCAATTTTCAAAGAAAACAGACATCCGGAATAGGAGTTTAAATGGAAATCCAACCTGATAGCCGCCTTCCCGTATCCGCAGGCGCTTATATCATTAATAAGGCCCAGAGTGTGAAACTCAATCCCAGTATTTTATACGAAGCCGTGATCGACCTGGCTTCCGAAGGGCTGGTGACCGCCAATTGCATTAATATGGCGGCCGGAATTTTGCTCAACGACCTGGGGCTGCCCGATTATTTTTTTGAAACCATTACCAAGGAATCCTTAAAACATATCCTGTCCTCCATTGCCAAGAGCATCAAGCTTCAGGATGACCGGGTGGTGCTCAATTCCTGGGTGGCGGACATTGATTTTGATCTGAACCAGGGCAGCCAGATCCAGCGGGTCAGAATTGCCACCAAAGAGACCCGGGACAACATGGAGAGCGTTTTGAATACCCAGCTTTCAGGGCATCGCCGGGAATATTATTATAACCCTGAAAGCCAGTATTATACCTATGTGTTCCGCCCGGAAACCGTGGCGGATTTTGCGGAATCCGATTTTACGGATTCCCGGTTCCTGTTCAGCCTGGACCAGGACTATGGGACCACCCCCCGCCTGACCCGGAACCGGTATGAGAAGTTTTTGGAAAAGGTTTCCACCGCCGTGATCCCCTTGATTGAGGTGTTCAATCTCTCGGATATCGGGGAAATACGCTTCATGTTCAATTCTGATTTTGAGCGCCCCCAGCTGCAGGTGTTGCGAAAGCTGTTTGCCGACCACGGGCTCATGATTACCCGGGCCTATTGGGAGCCCTACCATGCACAATCCACAGTGGCCTCATCCATTTGTTCTCTCTATGTCCAGGGGGAATTGTCCCGGAAAATGGAGGTTGCGCTGGTGGATGACCTGCGGGCTTTTTTATGCTTTGCCGCAAGTCCGGTCACCCGGCTCTATGTGGAGGGAAAATTAAGTTTTCAGGAGATGCTCTTTGCCGGCAATCTGATTGATTTAACCCATATGTTCATATTTAAGGAACGGGGCAACCGGACGGACCGGGAGATCATGGACAGCCTTGCCAGCGTTGACCATCAGGAAGCTTTTTCAGCCCGGATCCACGAATCCAACAAATTTACCTATGTGTCCCGGATGATCATGGACATGGCCTGCGAGCATCCGGATCTGATAGCCTTTTTGTATGGGCTGTTTGAACAAAAATTTAATCCGGAAACTCCCTGTGACCTGACCATGGAGGACCTTGCAAAAAAACAGGCCGAGTTTGACCGGATGCTGTCCATGCGGTTCATGGATTTTCGTCTGGGGCATGATATTTTTACCTTTATGTTTAAATTTATTCCCGCCACCCTGAAAACCAATTTTTATAAAGTCGAGAAACGGTCTTATTCCTTTCGCATGGACAATAGTATTTTGGATCCCTTGGTGTTTAAGCAATTTGTATACGGGATTTTCTTTGTTAACGGTCACTATGCCTGCGGCACCCATTTGCGGGCCGATGATATCGCCCGGGGCGGTTTGCGCATGATCCGGGTTTCTCCCACCAACCATGCCATGGAACTGGACAATGCCCTTTTGCTCAATTATGCCCTGGGCCCGAAAGCCCAGCGGCTCAAGCACAAGGACATCTGTGAGAGCGGCTCAAAGGGGGTGGTGGTGCCCCATACCATTTATGCCGGATACAGCATGGAGGCCCTCTATGACTACACCGAAGGGATTATGGATCTCATGCTGCCCGATGGGAGGGTGGTGGATCATTACGGCCGTCCGGAAATGGTTTTTTTCGGACCGGATGAGGGAACCGCTCCCTTGATGGATGCCGTTGCATACCGGGCCAGGGAGAAGGGATATCCCTATTGGCGGACCATTACCACGGGCAAGAGCTTTGGGATTCCCCACGATACCTACGGCATCCTGAAGAACGGCGATCTGTTCGGGCTTTCGGCCAACAAGAACAAGAAGACCGAACTTGCGATCAACGGGAAAACCATGGCCGTGACAACGGACATGGAAGATATCTATGCCCATATCGGCGGAAAGATCCAGATCAGCGGCATGACCACCACCAGTGTCATGGGAGCCTTTAGAACCCTCATTGCCCATTATGGCTGCAAGGAAGAAGACCTGAACCTGATGATGACAGGGGGACCGGACGGGGATCTGGGCTCCAACGAGATCCAGTGTTACAAGGGCAAGATCTGCCTGATCATTGACGGCGGTTCCGTTCTTTTTGATCCAGACGGACTGGATAAAAAAGAGCTGATGAAAATTGCCTTCATGCGCCATTCGTCCCCTCGGGTTAATTCTTTGGGTTATCCGGTTGAAAAGCTGGGAAAAGACGGATTCCAGGTCCGGCTTAAGGCCAAGAACATCACCCTTCCCGATGGCAGTTTTGTGGATGACGGGGCCATGTTCCACCGAAATTTTCTCACGGACCCCGGCAATCGGAAATATATTGAAAAGGCCGATATCAAGGCCTTTATTCCCTGCGGCGGGTTCAAGGACACTATCAACCACGCCAATGTGCGCCAGTTTGCCACTCTTTTCAATGAGCTGCGCTTTATTGTGGAAGGGGCCAATGTCTTTTTTGATGATACGGCCAGACGATTTATTGCCGGTTCCACAAAGATCCTCCAGATCAAGGATACCTCGGCCAACAAGGGGGGGGTCTTTTCCTCTGCCGTGGCCGAGGTGCTGACGGCGTTTTTATTTGAAAATGAATATGAAAAACGCCTCCTGGAAGACACGGACAACCGCTGGGCGCTGATCCGGGATATCATCACCCTGGTCGATACCTATGCCGGTGCGGAAACCGATATGCTCATCAAAATCCATGAAAAGGATCCTTCGGTCCCCCTGTTTGTGCTTTCCGAAAAAACAAGCGAGCAGATTTTTGCGTTTCAGAAAATTGTCGGCGAAAACCTGGAAAGCGTCCTGGCAGATGAGAACCTTCTTTGGCAGGTGTTGAAGGCCTATATCCCGGGGATTCTGGTAAAAAATCTGGGGCAGGAGGCTATTTTAAGAATACTCAATTCGGAAAAATTGTCCGCCTATCGCAATGCGATCATTACAAAGAAGCTGTCAGCTGTGGCTTTCTACCGGAACGGCCTGGAGTGGGATGCCTATGTGGCAGCCGCAAAATCGGATTTTTTAGGGACGGTTAATGGCTTGTTTGTCCCCTAGTTCCCAGCCCATGGGAAGAGCACAATTATAACCGCTAACCGAGAACAGGAGTCAAGAATGGGTACAATAATGGACATTGTCACGGCAAGAGACCCCTATGAAAAGGAATTTCATCAGGCTGTCACCGAGGTTGTGGAATCCGTGAAACCTGTTCTGGACAGAAATCCCGAATACCGGTATGCAGGGATCATGGAACGACTGGTTGAACCCGAACGGGTGATTGTATTCCGGGTCCCCTGGGTGGATGACCAGGGCAAGGTCCAGGTCAGCCGGGGGTTCAGGATACAGATGAGTTCGGCCATAGGGCCTTATAAAGGGGGGTTGCGGTTCCACCCGTCCGTTAATCTCTCCATTTTAAAGTTTCTGGCCTTTGAACAGGTGTTTAAAAATGCCCTTACCACCCTTCCCATTGGCGGAGGCAAGGGCGGTTCTGATTTTGATCCCAAGGGAAAATCTGATTTTGAGGTGATGCGGTTCTGCCAGAGTTTCATGTCAGAACTCTTTCGCCACCTGGGGCCCAATACCGACGTTCCGGCCGGTGATATCGGGGTGGGCGGGAGGGAAATCGGCTATTTGTTCGGCATGTATAAAAAATTGAAGAACGAGTTTTCAGGGACCCTTACCGGGAAAAGCCTCAATTGGGGCGGCAGCCTCATCCGGCCCGAGGCCACGGGGTATGGATCGGTCTATTTTGCCGATGAAATGCTGGCCACCCATAAGGAGAGCCTGAAGGACAAGGTTTGCCTGGTATCGGGTTCCGGCAATGTGGCCCAGTATACCACCCAGAAGATCAATCAGCTGGGGGGCAAGGTGGTAACCCTGTCGGATTCCTCCGGGTATCTTTACGATGAAGAAGGGATTAATGAGGCCAAACTTGCCCATGTCATGTACCTTAAAAATGTTAAACGGGATCGGATCAAGGCCTATGTTGAAAAATATCCAAAAGCCGTTTACACAGCCGTTGACCCGCTAGCCGATCACAACCCCCTCTGGGCCCATAAGGCCGACTGCGCATTCCCCTCGGCCACCCAGAATGAAATCAACGGGAAAGACGCCCAGAATCTGGTCAACAACGGAATTACCACGGTTTGCGAGGGGGCCAACATGCCCACCACCCCGGAAGGCATTGAGGTTTTTCTTGGCAACAGGGTTCTCTATGCCCCGGGAAAGGCTGCCAATGCAGGCGGTGTGGCCGTGTCCGGCCTTGAAATGTCCCAGAATTCCATGCGGCTCAAGTGGTCCAGACAGGAAGTGGAAGCAAAACTCAAGGGGATAATGCACAGTATTCACAAGGCCTGTATGGGGGCCGCAGAAGAGTACGGCACTCCGGGCAACTACGTCAACGGCGCCAATATCGCCGGATTTGTCAAGGTGGCCGATGCCATGATGGACCAGGGGATTGTCTAACCTATAAATCTTTTATATAGGGACCGATCATGGACAGCTCATTGGGCCGGGCCTGCCGCCAGGAAATGGTATACAGGGTTTTATCGGAAAGCTTTCTGTCCGGATGAAGCTGGGCCACCTGAATCTGGTCGCCCAGTTCTATCCACAGGGTTTTTTCAATATCAAGGCCATAGGCCGCTGATATTTTTGTGGCAAAATTATCAATATAATTTTTCAATGAAGTGTTCATGGGTTCCGTGGTCTTCTGGGATTTGAACAGCACGGCAATGGGGAAAAGATAGGAGATGGCTTTGGTGTTGTCCCCAAGCTTGACAATCCTGACCCGGTAGGAACCCGGCCACCAGGATATGGGTTTTTCTCCGGCTTTGCTCTTTCCATCCCATTCATAGGAGATATCATGAAGAATCATCGCTCCTCCTTTGGCTTTTTGTTTTGGATTAAACCATTGCCCGTCGGCAGGCATGGGCGAAATCTTCGGGATAGCATCCGCTGATCCATCGAAGCTGTGCTTCGGAAAAGGTGCCCGGGGCATAGGGAAGCTTCGGGATAAATGCATACATCAGATGCTGTCTTGTGCCCGGCCGGTCAAACCGGCCGGCCAGTTCAATGGCCGTGACCATCTGGGCCCCCAGACGTTCAAGCACCTGGATGGCTATTCGCATGGCATGGTCCAGGGCTTTCCTCAGCAGGGTGTCTGCCTCCAGAATATGGCTGCAGGGGGTTTTGGTCACAAGCTGAAGCTCCCATTCACTGACCTGGGCTTTGGGGGCAAACAAGATCACCCGGTCATCTTCATGGACAACGAGGGAAGATTGGCCGATTTTTTTCCCGTCTGTGCGTTCATTGTTCTGGATGGCCCCAAGATAGGCGTCAAAAAAATGGGTGCCCGTGGACGCTTTGAAGTCATTGATAAAATCCGTTACCAGATCACCGCAGGAAAAACAGGCATAGTCCTGTCCCCGGGTGTCTGTTATTTTTTGGGGCACCAGGCCATTCTGCTGGTGAATCATCTGGTGGGAGGCGTGGAGCCTGTGGCCGGACTGGGCCATTCCGAATCCGAAATTCCATCCCCACAAAGCGCTGTTAAAAAAGAGCGGTTTTTTCGTATCTGACCCAAGGGTCCGGACAATTGATTTGCGAAGCGCTTCCAGCTCGTCCGGGCAAAGGCATTTGCCGGCAGGGGGCAGGGCAATGCCCAGCTGGTCCGCCACCCGGACATAGACCCGCTGGTAATAAAGATGGCGCAGGCCCGTCATGTCTTGGGATGTCAGATCCTTCGCCCTGTAACGGATGGCATCATCTGCCATGTTGGATGCAAAATGACCCCAGGGGATATAGGAATTGCGCCTCAGGTATTCAAACACATGGGCAGGACTGCCTTTGGATCCATGCTCTCCTACGATTTCACTTTTTCCCTGGACCCCGGGCCTGAGAACCAGGGCCTTTTTATAGGCATCGGGCAGATATGGGTTGTTGACCAGCACCTCAAACACTTCCCGGTCATGGACATCCGGGACGACACTGCCGTCTTTTCGGGTCGTGTATCCAATGCCCCAGGGCATATCAGATCCCTCTTCAAACAGGAGATTGCAGGCGTTTCGGGCCAATAAGGAAAGCTCCCGGGGATCAGTGGAGGCCTGGGCCAGGGCAAGGAGAAGGGGGTGGGGCAAGAGCGCCAACAGCCGTTCTTTGTCCTCGGACCCAAAATCCGGACGCAACGGGTCAAGGCTTTGGAGCAATGAGCAGGGGGCGGGCAGAGGGACACCGATGGTTTCGGGTCGGCCGGCATGGCTGTCTGCCCAGGCGGAATTGATAAAGGTGGTGCCCCTGAAGGGAAAGGGGTTGGCAATTTCAAAAATCCTGTCTGCACAAGGTTCCCGGACAACGCCTTTGGGAAAATTTGCCAGGTTTTTAACAGGGGTCTCGTCCACAAGCTGTCCCAATATTTCAGGATAGGCATTTTCCCTGAGGTTTTTAACCTCAAATTCGGGATTGTGGATACCCACCCTGAAAACACCGGAGGGATCCACACAGGTCCGGGGCTTCATTATAGTTCCGGTGCCGTCGGCGGCACCAGACAGACAAAGACAAACCCCTTGTCTGCGGTATTGCGGAACTGGTGTTCCACATTGGGAGGGACAAAAATTGCCGAACCCTCTGATAAGGAGTGCCATTGGCCGTTCATAAAGACTTCTCCCAAACCTTTGTGGACAAAAACCTCGTGTTCCCAGGGGTGGCTGTGTCTGGGAGTATGCCCCTCGGGTCCCATTTCAAAAAGGCGCATGGAAAAATTATTCGCCCCGTCTTTCCGGCCGATCAGCAATCGGCCTGCGACATTTTTCACCCGATCATTGTCCATGGTCACAGGTAATATATCGGTATAATTAATCACTTTCATTGATTTATCTCCTCAAGGGGGTTATCTGTCTTCTTAAGATAAAAATATGCGATTCAATGGGGCGTTGTCAATAAAACTATTTGATAGTGTTTACAGGAGAGAACCATGGCAGGAAAATTCAGTGTGGCGACAGCAGATCTGACAAGGAAATGCGATTCGCCTGTTTTTGTATTTAAAACCACCCAAGAGCTGGAACCCCTTGATACGGTCATCGGACAAAAACGGGCAGTGGAGGCCATTGATTTTGGTCTGAATATGAAAGGCCCGGGATACCATATATTTGTCACAGGATATGAAGGAACGGGAAAATCCAGTATTGTGAAGGATATCCTCACCCGGCATGCCAGGCAGCTGGAAACCCCGCCGGACCTGTGTCTGGTGTATAATTTTGATGATGAATACTGTCCGGTCGCCCTGGAAATGAAATCCGGCACAGCCGCTGGCTTTGCCCGGAGAATGGCAAGGTTCGTGGAAACCCTGAAAATCAAAATTCCCAGGTCCTTTGAGGCCGACAGATTCCAAAGGATAAGAAAAGAGACCCAGGAAAAATATACCGATCAGCAGAACTTGATTCTTGCGGAAGTCGAGACCTTTGGGGCCACCCTTGATGTGGGGCTCCTGCAGACGGAAAAAGAATATCAGGCCGTCCCCCTCAGGGAGGGGCAGCCCATTGCGGCCGAAGCGTATCAGGCCTTTGATGAACGGACAAAGGCGGGTATCCAGGCAAATCTGGCAAAGGTTCAGGACAAACTGAACCTGGCACTCAGGGAGATGGGAAAGCTTGCCCGGGAAATGAAAAAAGAATTCAAAAGGCAGGTGGAAGAACAGGCCTTCTCCATCGTATCCCGGCAGATCGAAACCATGGAAGACACCTTTGCCAACAGCCCCGGGATTGAGATTTATTTGAAAAATGTCCAAAGGGATATTGTTGAAAATGTGGCATTGTTTCTGGAAGCCGGCAATTCCCAGGCCGAGCAGGGGCTTTTGATGATGGCCGACTCCCTGATGGCCCGCTACCGGGTGAATGTTTTGTGCGACCGGAAAAACGAAAAAGGGGCGCCGGTCATCTTTGAAACCAGCCCCGGGTTTCAGAATCTTTTCGGAAAGATAGAGAGAAATCCGGTGGGAGAATCGGGTGATTTTTCCAAGATCAGGGCCGGATCTGTTTTAAAGGCCCATAAGGGGTACCTGGTCCTTGAGATCGAGCCTTTGCTGATGAATTCTTATGTATGGGAGACATTAAAAAACACTCTCCAGAACCGGGCCCTGAACATAGAGGAGTTGCCGGATCAATCGGCAATGGGCGCAAGCCTTTTAAAACCCCTTCCCATCCCCGTGGATGTCAAGGTCATCCTTTTGGGCAGTTATGAACCGTTCATGATACTGCAGCAGGAAGATGGCAAGTTTAATAAGATATTCAAGGTCAGGGCGGATTTTGATTACGAGGCGGATCTGACACAAGAGAATGAACTCAAGTATGCAAGATTTATCGCAAGGGCCTGCAGGGATGAAAATCTGCTGCCCTTTACCCCCTGCGGGGTATCGGCCATACTGGAATACGGCAGCCGCCTGGTGGAGGATAAGAAAAAACTTTCCCTGAGGTTTGGGCAGGTAACAGGGTTGCTGAAGGAGGCCGATTACTGGGCGAAAAAAGGCAGGGCGAATGAAATCTCCGGTGAATTTGTTTTAAAGGCGATCAGTGCCCACAGGTTTCGCCACAATCTTTACGAGGAAAAGGTCCAGCAGGGGTTTGACGACCACTCTATTCTTCTGGATGTCTCAGGAAGCATCACAGGGCAGGTCAATGCCCTGGCGGTTTACAGCATGGGGGACATCGCTTTCGGGAGACCCACACGGATTACGGCCGAATCCTATATGGGAACCCCCGGAATTATTAATGTGGAGCACGAGGCGGATATGTCGGGTCAGACCCACGACAAGGGCGTGATGATTGTTTCCGGGTATATCGGACGGATGTTTGCCCAGAATTATCCTTTAAGCGTCAGCATCAGCATCACCTTTGAGCAGAGCTATGACGGCATTGACGGGGACAGTGCCTCTTCAACCGAGCTCTATGCCGTTCTCTCAAGCCTGTCAAATGTGCCAATCCGCCAGGGGATTGCCGTTACAGGATCGGTGAATCAAAAAGGGGAAATCCAGGCCATCGGGGGGGTTAACGAGAAGATAGAAGGGTTTTATGATATCTGTGTCAAAAAGGGTCTGACCGGCGACCAGGGGGTGATGATACCGGCTGCCAATGTAAAAAATCTCATGCTCAGGACAGATGTGGTTAAGGCCGTTGGGGAAGGAAAGTTTCATATCTATGCAGTGGCTTCCATTGAGCAGGGCATAGCGGTGCTCACGGGTATGCGTGCCGGAAAAGCCGATGCCCAGTTCCATTACCCGGACAAGACCGTGTTCGGCCTTGTTCAGAAGAAACTGGAAAAATACCACGAACGGTCCCGGGCATTTGAATAGGAACGGTGGGGGGGGTGTCTACAAAAAAGAATCATACCCGGCTTGCCCGGACCGGAACCGCGCAAGTTCATCAGGGGTATCCCTTAAAAACGAGAAATCGGCAAAATCAAACCCCGGTGCCACGGTGCAGCCCATAAGCGAGTAACGGCCAAGGGTGGCGGCCGCCTGCCAGGTGTTGCCGGGCACGACGGCCGCATATCCATTGCCGCCCGGTCCCAGGGTCTTTGTCCCTATCCCGGTGATGGTAAATTGAATCAATTGAAGGGGATCTCCCTCATAGAAATTCCAGATTTCATCGTGGATTACCCGGTGGAACCGACTGACCTGGCCTTTTACCAGCAAAAAATAAATATGGGTAAGGGCATTTCTTTTTTTCCCGGCCGGTCCGGATTGCAGTGTCTGGGCAGACCGATATATCTCCCTGAAATATCCGCCTTCCGGGTGGGGGGCCAATGCATATTTTTTGATGAGGTTTTCCATTCACTTCCTATTCCTTGGTCATAAAAGCGCTTTCAAACAACCGGTTGATATGGTCAATATAATCTTTGTTCTGGCAGGGCTTTGACAAATAATCTATGCGGACATCTTTTTGTTTAACTCTTTTATGGATTCTAAAAAGTTCATATTACCGGAAATAAAGAGGATGGGCATTTCTTTGTCAGTTTCTCGGATATGGGTGTAAATATCCATTCCGCTGATGGTTCCGGGAAGTAAATAGTCCAGACTGACAAGGTCATATCT
>JAHIVS010000406.1 GCA_018816605.1 Pseudomonadota bacterium | reverse complement strand
CGATCCTGAACCCGATCCTGAACCCGATCCTGAACCCGATCCTGAACCCGATCCTGAACCCGATCCTGAACCCGATCCTGTTGTTCCTGATCCACACCCTGGCGGCGGCGGTGGAGGTGGAGGCGGAGGTGGCTCCAACGATCTAACCCTAACCGGGACAGCCGATTCGGATACACTTACCGGAGGGACGGGCAATGACACCATTTGGGGGGCAGCAGGAGACGACAACCTGGATGGCGGCCCCGGAAATGATCGACTCTACGGCGAGTGTGGAAACGACAAACTCATCGGAGGACAGGGCAATGACCTGCTGAACGGCGGCACTTCGACTGATCCGAAACTGAACCATGACATCGCAGACTACAGTGATGACCCCGGATTCGTGACGGTGAATCTTGCGACGGGAACGGCCACCGACGGCTGGGTGAATACCGACACCCTGGTCAATATTGAAGCGGTTATGGGCTCAAATCATTATGATGCAGGCAATATAAATTTAGGGGATTCCCTGACCGGATCACCCAATGATGAAGGATTCTTCGGCACCCTGGGGTCTGACAGCATCAATGGGGGCCTGGGAAAGGACCTTCTCTCCTATGCCATGCTCTCAGAAAACAACAACGGTTTCAAAGGCGTCACCATCGACCTGACCGACACCTCTGCAGGTGGCGATGGCACGGCAATCGGTAAGAATAATTCCGAAGGCATCCTCTTTACCGACAAGCTGACCAGTATAGAAGTTGTCGCCGGTTCCAAATATGCGGATACCTTGAAGGGAACCGATAATGCCGATGGTTTTTTTGTTTCCTTTGGCGATGACACTATTTATGGAGACGCTGATGGAGGTACGGACTCGGACAAGGACTGGATCGACTATAGCGCAATAGACGGTCAAAGCGACGGTGTGCATACCTTTTTCAGCGCATACGTGGATCTTCAAAATGGCTGGGCAAAAGGGAAATACATGGATGGCTCTGCTCCTACCGAACAATTTACAGATACCCTGGACTCTGTGGAAGATGTCTTTGGATCGGCCGAGGCCGATACCATTAAAGGAAGCACCGCCGACAACTGGCTGGACGGCAGAGGCGGGGATGATACGATCATAGTTGACAGCGGCAACAACACCCTTGTGGGGGGGGCTGGAAATGATTCCATCACCGGCGGTAGCGGGGTAGACCTGATTACAGGGGGAGAAGGTGTTGATGTCCTCGTTGGCGGTCTTGGGAATGATAAATTTATTTATGATTCAAACCTTACGGATGCCACCGGCAGTGGTGAATCCATCACGGGCGGAGATGGGACCAACGATACTATCGTTGTGGCCGGCGGCACGAACGCCGTCGATTTTTCCGATGACGTCATCACAACCGTCGAAACCCTGGAATTAGCACTAAAGGAGGACGGGATAACAACAGACCCCTATGCCCAGTCACTCACCATGACCAGTGACCAGATTGGCAGTTTTACGACCATTAATGCGGTGCACAACGGCACCACCGGCGACGCAATTACCCTGTCTGAGGCAATGACAACAGCCATGCTTGATGGCACGGTCATTAATGGTGGTCTGCAGCTTAACTTGTATGCTGATGCAGACAATAGCCTGACCCTTGTCAACGGGACATTGGATGGTACGGACCTGTTGTTTATCAACGGGGCGAATATCACCAGTGATTATTCCTTGACATTCGATGGCTCAGCAGAACTCGACAACACGACCCAGATCAACGTCACCGGCGGGGCCGGAGATGATAATCTCAAAGGCGGTGCTGGGAATGATAAATTTATTTATGATTCAAACTTTACCGATGCCACCGGCAGTGGTGAATACATCGCGGGCAAAGATGGAACAGATACCATCGTTGTGGCCGGCGGCACGAACGCCGTCGATTTTTCCGATGACATCATCACAACCGTCGAAACCCTGGAATTGACAAAGACAGCTGACGGTACAGCAACGGACGACTTTGCCCAGGCATTGACCATGACCAGTAACCAGATTAACGGTCTGACTACCATTAATGCGGCCCACACCGGCACTGCCGGCGACACCATTACCCTGTCAGATCAAATGACAGATCAAATGCTTACGTATGGTTCGAATAGTTCACCGACTGCTATTAATGGGGGGCTGCAGATCACCTTATTGGACGGTATTGGATCACACGAACTAACCATCAATGATGGAGTCTTGGATAATACGGATCTGTTGGTTATCAATGGTGCGGATTTAACAGGTTCCAATTGCCTGACATTCGATGGTTCGCTTCAAAGCACAACCGGGAAATTTATCGTCACCGGCGGTGGTTATGAGGATAGCATTAAAGGAGGGGCCGGGGCAGATACTCTTTTTGGGGGTGATGGAGCAGATACGCTTGAAGGCGGAGATGGAACAGATACACTTTGGGGGGGAGCCGGAGCAGACACCCTTAAGGGGGGAGGTGGAATCGATACATTCCAATTCAAGGAATATGCGGCTCCGGATACCATAAAAGATTTCACCGCCGGCGCTGGCGGGGATATCCTTTATTTTGATGAAAGCTCTCTGGGAACAAATTTTTCAGCGGATGGGGGCCCAACCTATACCACAACAACTACCGGTGGTATCGATATTAATCCAACGGCCTTCAAGGTGGTTGGAATTACAGACGCCATAACATCGAATTGGGATACGATTGAAGATGTTGCAACCTTCATTAATTCGGCGGTAGATGCTTTCTCGATGGGCGATGGCTCTGGCGATGACACCTACTTTCTGATAAACAAAGAAGTCACTGCAGGTGTCTTTGAAACCAGGGCCTATTATTGGGATGGAGATGTCGACACATCCGGTTCGGTAGATGCTTCAGAGCTTGACCTGATTACCACTCTTACCGAATTCGGCAGCACTGATATCAGTAATCTTGTGGACGATAATTTTCAGTTCACGGAGGTTCTTTCCTGATTCAACTCCCTTACAACCGCCAGAAGGGAACCCCGGTTTCCTTGACCGCATCCATATCCAGAACGCTTTTCACGTCAATCAGGCAGCCGCCCTTGCCAAGGGTGGAGATCAGATCCGCCGGGCTTTTCTCCCGGTAAGCCTTATGGGGAACCGCCAGGATAATGGCTCCGAGATTTGTTAAATCCTCCCAGCCACAAAGATCCACGTTGTAATAATCTTTGGCTTCCCTGGGAGCTGCCAATGGATCATGAACCATCACCTCACATCCATAGGACTCAAGCTCTTCAATGATATCCACCACCCGGGTATTTCTCAGATCCGGACAGTCCTCCTTAAAGGTCAGACCCAGAATGCCCACCCGGGTTCCTTTAATAGGCTGTCCCTGGGCAATCATCATCTTGATGGTCTTTTCCACCACAAACCGTCCCATATTGTCATTGATCCTTCGACCGGCCAGGATAATCTGGGGATGATATCCTTCAGACTCTGCCTTAAAGGTCAGGTAATAGGGATCCACCCCTATGCAATGACCGCCCACCAGACCCGGTGAAAACTTTAAAAAATTCCATTTTGACCCGGCGGCTTCCAATACATTTTTGGTATCGATGCCCAACCGGTCAAATATCAAGGCCAGCTCATTCATCAGGGCGATGTTCAAATCCCGCTGGGTATTTTCAATCACCTTGGCCGCTTCCGCCTCTTTGATGGTCTTGGTCCTGAACACCCCGGCCAGAACAATGGACTCATACAGGGCGGCCACTTTGTCCAAGGTGGGTTCATCATCACCGGACACCACCTTGACAATGCGGGTCAGGGTATGTTCCTTGTCTCCGGGATTAATCCGCTCCGGTGAATACCCCACATGAAAATCTTTTTTCCAGGTCAGTCCGGATTCCTTTTCTAAAATCGGAACACAAATATCTTCGGTAACCCCGGGATACACCGTGGATTCAAAAATAACAATGGCCCCTTTTTTCATGACACGGCCCACGGTTTTTGAGGCACTTTCCACAGGGGTAAGATCCGGCCTTCTGGCCCGGTCAATGGGGGTGGGCACGGCCACAATGATAAAATCCGCATCCCCCATCATTTCTGGATCGGTGGTGGCCGTAAACTGAACCGCCCGCGCAAAATCCGCTTGGCTCACCTCTCCTGTGGGGTCCTGATGAATTTTGCAGTTTTCCACAATAGTGGCCTTCAGATCAAACCCGACGGTTTCATAGTGTTCCCCAAAATGAATGGCCAGGGGCAAGCCCACATATCCCAATCCCACAACGGCTATTTTACAATCCTTGTTCATGTCGATTTCTCCAAAAACATATTATTCAACTTTTCAGTTGGTCAATTTTGATTGATCAATTATTACTTATTCAATTCCAGGTTATCCATATACCAATTGGCAGCCAGGTCAAGTCCTTTTATAACGGAAAATGAGGGATCATACCCCAGAAGGGTTTTGGCCTTGGAGATATCCGCCAGGGAATGCCGCACATCCCCGGGTCGAAACGCCCTGTAGACCGGCTCAATCCCGGCCGCCCCCCCATACCGTTTTGCCACCCGCTCCCGAATCAGATAAAACAACTCGTTCAAGGTGGTTCTTTGCCCAAAGGCCACATTATACACCTGGTCCGCCGCCGCCTCATCTTCCACAAGACAGGCCAGCAGGTTGACCTGGACCACATTATCGATATAGCAGAAATCCCGGCTGGTCTGGCCATCCCCGTTGATGAACACCGCAGCTCCTTGTATCATGGAGGAAAACCACAGGGGCATGACAGCGGCATATCCCCCATATGGGTTCTGGCGCTTGCCGAACACATTAAAATACCGAAGCCCGATGGATTTAAACCCATAGGTGGTGGCAAACACATTGGCATACAATTCATTGACATACTTGGTCACGGCATAGGGTGACAGGGGATTGCCGATCTTGTCCTCCTGCTTTGGCAGTCCCGGATGATCCCCATAGGTGGAACTGGATGCCGCATAGACAAACCGTTTTACCCCTGCCACCCTTGCCCCCACCAGCATATTTAAAAACCCGGTGATATTATTTTCATTGGTAATCAGCGGATCTTCAACAGATCTTGGCACGGACCCCAGGGCGGCCTGGTGCAGCACAAAATCCTGTCCCTGGCAGGCAGTTTCACACACGACAGCATCCCGGATATCCCCCTCAATAAACCTGAAATTTTTCCAGTTTTCTTTGCCCACGGCCGCTTCCACCTGGTCCAGATTATACTGGAACCCCGTGGAAAAGTTATCAAGCCCTGTTACCTGCTGCCCCATTCCCAAAAGGGCTTCCACAAGGTTGGACCCTATAAATCCGGCGCACCCGGTCACCAGCCAATGGTAAACGGTTCTTTCAAGCCTGTCTTCAATCAGATCGACTCCCTTCATCTTTGGTTCTCCCCCTTTGCTAATTTCCTATCAACACCCATTTTTTCGATCAGATCCACAATTCTTCCGGCGGTATGTCCGTCCCAGAGGTCCGGGATACTGGTTTTTTTTACACTCTCCCTTTATACTTTGCCCTTTGCCAGGCTTTTATATTTGATGTTTATCCGTCAGATAATACCCTCCGGTTTTTGAGGCACCCCGGAATTCAATTTTTTCCTGCTCCCTGAGTTGTTTTAACCCTCGTTCCAATGTTCTTTGGGTCAACTTCAAACCTTCTGGATTTTTTCCCGGGATTGGCTTTGAGAAACTCCAGTAAATCACTTACTCCGCCACTGGAGATTCCTCCGACGGGAAACAATGTGACTTTAAAATAACCTGCAATTATTGCAAAAACAGGCTCCGGGGCGCCAAGGTCTCTTTTCCAAATGAAGTTTTAAACTCCAGACATTCGGATTCACCTTTTTTGATGAGGGCTTGGATTTTTTTTGTCATACTCACTTCTTCATGGGGTCAGGCTTGGCTTATTGGCTTGTTTCCCAATAATCCAAACCTGACCCCACTAACCATCTTATTTTAGGGGTAAGAGTAATGTGTTGGGTATCAGCAAATTCATTATAAACCCATGCTTAAGGGAAAAGGCCTCAGCCTTATCGTTGAGTGCATGAACAATAAGGACTCGAGCGCCGACCTGTTCAGAAACACTAATCGATCGTGAAACCGCGTCCTTGAGAAGCCCTTGCCCGATGCCCACCCCCTGAAAGCGATGGTCTACAGCCAGGCGCCCCAGAATCAAAGCTGGGATCGGATCAGGCATATTCCTTCTGATCAGCCCTGGAGCTTCTCTGCGGACAATACTCCCGGCGGAAATGGCGTAGAAACCAACAACCTGATTGCTGTCACAGACCACATAAGTGCGCGAAACACCGTGCTCATTTTTCAGGGCACGACGAGTCAACCATTCATTGAGCGAGTCAAACCCACAATCAAAACCAGCCGTTTGGTGAACAGCCGTCAAAGATACCGGGGAATTTAATCTTCCCATTCTACCTTACCCGCCAGAAGTCTTTGAACTGCTTTATTTTCACTTAATGGGACATCCAAAGCAGCCTCGAACGCATCAAATGTATCTTCATCCAACACAAAATAACGCCGATCACACAAAACATGCTCAGCTTCCCGGCAAGCAGCCTCAAGTATAAAATCGGTCAATTTTTTATGTGTCGCAGCGCAAGCACGATCAATCAATTCTCGCTGGGCAGGGAAAGCACGAAGATTGATTGCGGATGTGCGCCGACCTGCAGCAGCCTTTTCATTCATCATAATTCTATCTCCGGTAAAAAAAAGGTCGTCTACACAAAAACAATACAAAACCGTATTGCTATTGTCAACACAAATCGAAAAAACTTTATCCGTTGCGATAAGAATCTGTTTCAAAATTTCCTGAACAAAATCTGTATCATAGTTATATGAATTCTTAATCTATCTTAATTTTTATGAAATAAGATTGCGGTCCAATAAGCCAACAACCCAAGCCTGACCCCACTACCCCGGTTCTCTGGCCGAGGCAATGGCGATAATCACCGTGAACAAAACCGCATTGGCCAGCACAAACAACGACAGTTTATAGGGATCTGATTTTTCCAAATTTTCTTTCCTGATATTTGTATTCTCGGTTTAGCGGGTCCAGCCGGACCGCTTTTTGGGCCAATTCCCTTGCCCGGGTAACAACCCCATCCCCTCACAGACCTTTGACAGCAGATAATGCAATAGGGCCGACCCGGGCGCAAACACCAGGGCCTGTTCCGCCATCTTTTTCATCCCCTCCCAGTCCTTCTCTTTTTGGGCAATGAGGGCCAGCAGCACATAGGCACGGGGATCCTCTTTTTTTACATTGATCTGAATCAGTTTGGACCGGGCAAACTCGAGCCGGTCCGTGCGGATGAGACTCTTGGCCACACAAAGGTCAAGCCCGGCAGATTCAATCCCCCTGCCCTTGGCATAAAATGAAAACTCGACAAATTCCTCAAACTGCCCGGTGTCTTCAAAAAACGCATAAGTTTTCTCAACGGTTTCGTCGGTCATGGTGTTTGAATTCAGCACCTTTTCAAAATAGACAGTAAGATCTCCGAAAGTCAGGGGTTAGAAAATCAACCGGTCAGGCATGATCCCCACGACAGGGTTCCGGCAGATCCGTTTTTTCTGCCAGGACATGGCAAGTTCCTGAAACTGATCCCCTTTCCGAATCGTAATCCGGCTTTTGAGATCGCCTCGGGTAACCCTTTCAATATCCTTTTCAAACCGAAATATGGGCCCTACAATTTTATGGAAAACCAGGAGGGTCACCAGTATCACCACCAGGCCGATCAGGGCCGTTGTGATGAGGGTTGTGTAAATGACCGAAGGCATGATGGCAAGAGAGGTGTTCTGGATCACCAATTTCGAGTTGGTAAAAGATGAGGTCAGGGTGTCCTGGGTGTTGAACAGGGTCAGGGCGATGGTTATGCCGCCGCCAAGGATGAGGATGAGGCAAAACGTGACGATAAACCGTGCCTGGAAACCAGGATTTATAAAACGCTGTTTTCGTTTGATTGCGGTTGGTTTTTTCTTTCTCGGATTCATGGGAGTCTTCTTTTAATGGTTGCGAATAAGTGCATCATTAATGGTGATATCAGCAGATTTTTTCAGCCCGAGGGTCCAGGCCTCTAATTCAGCTGCCAGTTTTTTGGATTCAAGACTTTCTTTAATACTTTCCTTTACCGCGTCATAAGGCTGGCTGAAGTCGTCTTTGTTGTTCGTATAATAGGCTTTGATCTCATCGTCGGTGATCAACACTTTTTTTTTCAGCTCAACTGATTTTAAGTCCAGAAGGTTCCGAATCAGAGTGGCTTCCCAGTATGTTTCAATGGTGTGGACAAACTCTTTTTTACTGTCCAGTTTCAATTTGGCTGCTTCCTGGATCAACAATTCCTTGCGAACCAGATAATTAATGAACTGATCCCGGGTCTCTGCTGTCAAATCCATCTCCGGATCCGCGTAAGCTTCGAACTTCATCAGATCGTTAAACTCTTCCAGGGAAATTTTGCTGTTGTTCACCTGAATAACAACCTCTTTTTTTTCCGGCTCAACGCTTGAGCCGCAACCGGCAAAACAAAGGGACAAGGTGCACACGGCAGCCAGGATCCATATTCCATAATAGTTTCTCATTATACAAATCCTTTTTCGCTCAATAGCAGCAAAATTTCCTGGGCAGCCTCTTCGGGCGTGATATTTGAGGTGTCGATACTGAGTTCCGGGTTCTCCGGGGTCTCATAAGGATCATCCACGCCGGTGAACCCTTTCAGTAGACCTGCCCTGGCCTTGGCATACATCCCTTTTCGATCTCTTTTTTCGCATTCGCCAATGGGGGTGGCCACATGGATTTCGAAAAAACCGCCATGGGATTCAATGGTTTTACGAATTCCCATTCTTGTTCTTTCGTAAGGGGCAATGGGGGCGCAGATGGCAACACCGCGATTTTTGGTGATTTCAGAGGCCACAAATCCGATACGCTTCACGTTGATATCCCGGTGCTCCTTGGAAAAGTTCAGTTCAGATGAAAGATTTCGACGGACAATATCACCATCCAGCAGACTCACCGGGCGGGTACCGATTTCCATGAACTTTGAATAAAGCACCTTGGCAATGGTGGATTTTCCAGCCCCTGACAGGCCGGTGAGAAATATGGTAAGCCCCTGTTTAGAAGGAGGCGGGTAGGACCGGTCCAATTCTTCCAGAACCGCTGGGAAACTGGCCCATTTGGGGATATTTTTACCCCGGCGGATCCGGTTTCTGATATCCTCATTTGAAAAGGAAATCGTTTCCTGATCAGATTTTACTTGTGTGGCCAGCCGGAATTCATCTTCAAAGGGAAGGTATACCATTTCTTCAAAGGATACTGCCGTGATTCCAATCTCTTCAGCTGCATTTTTGATCAGGTCTGCCGCCTGCTCAAAATCGTAGAAAAGTGATCCATTGCCATCCTTGCCCGGGCTTGAATGATTGTGACCGACCACAAAATGGGTACACCCGAAATTCTTTCCCACAATCAGGTGGAGGACGGCATCCCTGGGACCTGCCATGCGCATGGCCAGAGGCAGCAGGTTGAGCATGTAAGAATTAGGAGGATACTGGGCCGCCACTTTCTGGTAACATCTCATCCGGGTGAAATGATCAAAATCCCCTGACCGCAGAACCCCGGCAATGGGCAGGAGCAGCAGATTGGCCTTTGCCCTTCTCATGGCCTGGATGGTCATTTCAAACTGGGGACGGTGAATGGGCTGCCGGGTTTGAAATCCCACAATCCGTTTCCATCCGAGCTTGGAAAAAGCCTCTTTCACCTCCCGGGGAGTCCTGCGAATCTGTCTGAAATCGGAATGGATCGGCAAGTTAAGCGCCTGGATGGTACCGCCAATATAATATTTGCCGGACCGGCTGAACAGATAATCCACCCCCGGGTGTGTCCGATCCAGGGTCCCGTAAACGGCAAGGGCTTCTTTTTCTGTGTCAACAGGCCAGAGATCTTCAACCGCCATGACGCCTAAGGGGAATCCTTCTGGATCCCGCAGGGCCACGGATTGACCCGTTTCCAGAGATTTGGCAAAGGGTTCGTCGATGTCAAGACAAATGGGAACCGGCCAGATTTCACCCGAAGACAAGCGCATCCGGTCCATGACAGACTCACAATCGATCCGGGTCATGAAGCCTTTCAAGGGGGAAAAAACACCGGTAACCAGCAACTCAAAATCACAGATCTGCCGATCGTTCAGGATAATATCCGGCATGGAGGCGGTCAGACCCTTCACAACCTTGTGCTGTCCATCGGGTACCAATAAATTTACGAGGGGTTCAGTCATATACAATAGTATCATTCTCTAAGGGTTTCACTATATTATCCTGCAAAAAACAGGATAACTCAACGAACTGCTTTGAACTCAAATCATTAAATTTGACATGTCTTTTTTTTACCTTCATGCCAATGAAAGAGGGGACATTGGTGATTCTGTAATCTTCAATTATTTCAGATGAAAGTTGCACCATCTCACACTCCGCACTGATTAAAAAAACAGTTTCCTCAGAATTTTTTATTAATTTTTCATCACCCCTGTCACCATCAATATATGTATATGACAATCCGCCCATACTGATATCATTAATCTGCCCCAGTTTATTGGCAGATTGGCTAGTCGCTGCATATACCCTATCCAT
>JAHIVS010000749.1 GCA_018816605.1 Pseudomonadota bacterium | reverse complement strand
CACTTTGCCTTTCACCCAAAAGGTGAAAAACTAACTTGGCAAAACTTGTGTGTTTTCAGATCAAAATCGTGTTTTTTATCGATTATTTAATTAATTGACGTGGAATGCGGATTATATAATATCTATGTGCGCGGTTGCCTGCCCCCCTCAGGCCACCAGCGCACTTTTACTTCTGATACCGACTACGCGCTTGGAATGAAGACCACAGGAAGCCCTAGAATCGTTTTTGGTGAGAATTTGGTCTATTTGTACGGTAAAAAGCTGTCAGAAGGGCTTGTAGCGAAGGTTACGACTTTAAGAGAATGGAGTCTTTTGAAGACTCTCTCTCAAAACCGTTACGCAAGTACCAGGCCACCAGGCGGTCAAAATCTTGTTCATCTTCTGGAGAGACTGCCCCCCAAATATATCGCATGTTTTCTTGGCGGGTATAGCCGATTAGCCACTAATGACCACGAGCCTTTTTGGTTGCATCCGAAATATCAGACTGTTTCAGGCCGGCACTTGCTGCCTGGGCGCGCGCTTGCTGCAGCAAATCGTCAAAATCGATGATCACCGGCGCTTCGATGATCTTGAGCAGCACCACATCGTTTTCTGCCACAACCACAAATTGAGTGCCTTCAACCAGATTCAGTTGTTTGCGGATAGATTCAGGGATTACGACTTGTCCCCTGGATGACATTCGAGTGGTGGTCAATGCGTTCATTTCTTTATTAACCTGGGATCATACGCAAACGGTTCTTCTCCAACAATTCGCACCCTTGCAATTTCAGGGTGTGCAGGATTCAAAAGATAGTTGGTCTCAATCGGCAAGATAGCTGAGGGAACGGCAAGCAGGGCGGTGCGGCGCTCGATCAACCATTGCGTACCGAAATTCTGCAAGGGGGGCGAAAAACGTATACCACGCCAATCAGGATTCAAGGTTTCTGGAGTGTCCAGCCGTTCTATGGAGATATCGTCTGGAACCTCGAACTCCAGTAAAGTAATATCCACTGGAATAGTGTCCGGGTTCAAGTGAGCAAGGTACTCCAACGCAGCAAGAGAGGCGACCTCAGAAGTGTAAATAACCCGGTTGTACCGGAGATGCCAGCGGCCCGGTGTTCTGTATGCACCAAAACCGGAGAACTTGTCTGGAAACGCCAGGCGGTCAATTCTCCAAAGCCGCATTAGATATAGATTCCATACATAATGCGGAGCAGTTCATCCTCGACCTGGCTTGCGCCAATTTCGGTTTCCAGGCGAGCAAGAGGAATATCGCCATCCAGCACATCGTTCGGGCGCTTCATCCAGATACGCGCCTTGTCCTCATCGCCAAATACTTCAAAGGCAAGTGCGGTGATCTTCGCTACCCGATAAAGGCGGTCTGATTCAACCAAAGTAAAAGGTTGGTTGTCTCGTTTTCTACGGGCCAGTGTACTTTCGGTCATCCCCACAATTTCAGAGAGTTGTTTCTGCGGCAGATCAATTTCTCGTTGTACGGATTCAAAAGCCGTAAAGGGATATCCGCGCAAGACCATGCCCCTGAGTTGGGTGGCGCCGGCGGTGTTCTTCTTGCCACCAAGTTTATTGCCGAGAACACGCAAAACTCTGTCGTCTAAAGTTAAATCAGTTAAAGTTGTCATATGAACATTATACTACATTCAAATGAAGGTTGCAATAAAAGCGATGTAAAAAACTGCTTATAAACCCTATTGACATTATGTATCTAATTTGGTACACTTCGTCTACATGGTAGACGAACCGAAACTCAATGTAAAATTTTTCAAAACCCCATCGGGCAAAGAGCCGGTTCGGGAGTGGTTGGCTGACCCCAAACAAGTTAAGCCAGAGGACAAGAAAACCATCGGAATAGACATAAAGACGGTGCAGTTTGGTTGGCCAATGGGAATGCCCATTGTAAGAAAGATGGAGGCTGATTTATGGGAAGTAAGATCACATATTAGCGCAGGAATTGCACGAGTGCTATTTACCGTCAAAGAAACCACAATGGTGTTACTTCATGGTTTTATAAAAAAGGGTGATAAAACCCCACAAGAAGATTTGGAACTGGCAAGAGACAGAAAGAACAAGACGTTAAGAGGTGAATAATGACAAACAAATATATTGGTAGTGATTTTGATGATTTCCTTCAAGAAGAAGGAATCCTGGAAGAAGTAGAAGTTGCCGCGATCAAGAAAGTTTTATCCTACAAAATTGCCGCTTTGATGGAAGCCAACAAGATTAGCAAAACAGAAATGGCAAAACGTATGGATACAAGTCGGGCAGCATTGGACCGTATTCTTGATCCAGAAAACTTCTCGATCACATTGGCTACCATGGATAAGGCCGCAAAGTCTGTAGGCGCACATTTACGGCTTTCGCTGGACGTGGATGAGCCTGTGGCTGTTGAAGCGCCGGCCAGAGGAAAGAAAGCTCAGCCGGCATACGCTTAGTTCCAAAAGACCTGGTCCTTAAAACACGGTTCTTGTCTGAGAGCCGTGTTTTTTATTAAATGCGGATAGATTAATTGCTCGTCAAGAGGGGAGTGGTCGGCCAGCAAGATGGCAAGCCGTTTTGGTCTGTTGCGCCCGGAGCGCCGGCATTGCAAGCCATTCTGATGCCAAAACGGGGTGTCAAAAAGCCCTCAAAAATGCTAAAAATAGCTTAATACAATGTAAATTGTAAGAAGTTATAAGTATAAAAAGATGGGTAGGGTCAATTTTTTAAGATTAATAAAATTTCATTTATTTTAAGGTGCATTGTCTAGACAGATCATCATATTAACACTATTATCGAAATACGCAATTTAGGGCAAGTGGATTTGAGAATATTTAAAAGAAGATAAGAAAGGAGGTTAAGTTGAAAAAATCGGATTACAGATTTCCCCCAAAGATTCGGTTAACTTAAATGACCCTGGAATCGGGATAATTCGTAGGGTCACTTAAGACGTTCAGTGGCTGCTCTAACAGCCATAGAAAGGTTACTAAATTGAATAATAACACCCCACGCCTCAAAATTCAAGAAATTAACAAGATTAACGGTGTAACAGGATTTCCTATTTCCGCACCAAAAAAACCAGCAAAACGAATGCCTGAGTGGTTTGATCTCCATAAAGAGGCTTTCCACAAGGCTTACCTCGTCTCCCTGTATATTATCGAGATTTCGCTTCTGGTGGTTGAGATCATCTTGTTAATTGTTCATTTCACTGGTGGATAAAACACCAGGTAGGTCTCGCCAAAAACATGTTGACAAGTGCGCTGGAACCCACCAGCGCATTTTGTTTGTTGTGCCATAAAGTTTGGCACTGAGGACAGATAGTTTGGCAATGGTGACAAAAAGTTTGGCACTGTAATTCCTTTCTTTTTTGTTATTGCACTCCCCTGCCGGTACTGTATAATTTTTGTGAGCATAAATATTAGGAGGTCAGAAAATTTATGTCAATCAAAATAGAAATCAAAACCCCCCACTTTACCCCGAAGCGGTTTTCAAAGCCCTGGATTGCAAAAGTTGATTTTACGAAAAGCCCCCAGGGAGAATCCGCTTGGGGAAAATGGATTGGTGACGCTGATCTCGGCACAGACGGATTGCTGGTCATTGAAGGACTTGAACCTGGTGATGTTGTAGCCACCGGCCAGAAGGACGTGGCAGGTAAGAAAACAAAAGTCGAGTGGTTCCAGGTGCGCGGCAAGGAATTGGTGTTGTTGTCTGGTAAGGTCGAAGCCTACGAGCTGGCCAGAAAAGCCTACGAGCCGGCAGACAAGTACGGCGATGTGTACCTTCACAAATCCCTTGGATCTCTCCAACCGGCAGATCGCAACCGGCATTTGAAAGCCCTAAAGGAAAACGGATTGCTTGAGCAGCTTACGGTCCCCCAGGCTGCGCTGATCATGCTGTTGCTGCAGGAATCGTTTGAGCGTGGGCAACAGTCTGCTGGCCAGAAGTGATCAGCGTTTCAGCGGAAACACCCCGAAAAAACCCTCCGGATTAAGGAGAGCTTTTTTTGACTCAACCTGGTCTTTATTGATATTAAGGTTTGACCCAGTTTTCAATCATATTGTTAAAGTGAACCACAAACCCGGTCTTGACCGCCCAAATGATTGCTCCGGTAATGAGCATCAGGATAAAACCCCAAATGAGATACGGTCTATATTTTTCGTCTGATAAATCCAATGGTTGCTCCTTTTCTCAAGTATTCTAAATAAATTGTACTGCAAGGAGCATAAATACCTCCGTGCGGGATGTGTGAATGACCGTTATCCACACTGACCATAATAACCTTTGATAATATCCCAAACGAGCCGCCCCTTCAAACTTTCGTCACTGAATGTTTACTGGAAGCCCACAAGAAGCCCTATCCAAAATATGTTAACTAAACTTGCTAAAATGATTGCTTTTCTTTTCTAAAATGACTATACTTTTATTATTCTTTAGAAGAAAGGGAGGTATGCCTATGATTACTAAAGTCAATGAACCTAATAATTATTGTGCGCCTCCGGACTCTGACAATTAGGTTGTCGATGAGTGGCTTTTCTAAATGCCGGCGTAAAGCCGGTATTTTTATTTTTGGAGGCTATCCGATTTATCTCATTCAAAAATCAGAAAAAGGATAGAACAATGATGCTTGACCACGAAGGAACCATAACCATAAAACCAGGTTTGCGGTTGTATTATCATGCTGTTGGCGATAAGGCAGAAACGTTGATCATTCCTGGGGCCTGTCAACTGATCAATGATCTAAGCCTGTTTGCGAAAGAGTGCCGGATTATTTTTTACGATCAACGTGGAAGGGGTCAATCCGACTGCGATCCAGACACGACATCACTAGGGCAAGAATATGAAGTCTCTGATATAGAATTTGTGAGACAGCATTTTAACCTTGAAAAAATTGCCCTGCTCGGTTGGTCATATATGGGTGGGGCAGTTGCCCGATATGCCTCTCAACACCCTACGCGAATCAGTCGATTGATACTTATGAGTCCGATTTCACCCCGTAACCCCGCCCCTTATGACAATCTTCAAGCTTCTGAGCAGAAAGAACAGTCTCGAATTG
>JAHIVS010000405.1 GCA_018816605.1 Pseudomonadota bacterium | reverse complement strand
CTGGAGCAATTGATCCAGTCGGCCCAACGAAAGGCCGGTGTCTGAATTTTCATTGTGCAATGCCGTCCAGATGATGTTGATGGCATTAAAGGCGTGGGCAAGACCGGAAGCAGGTTCTCTTGGAACCTTGCTGCAAATTTGGGCCAGGGTTTCAAGTTCCGCCTTTCTTGTGGGATTTTTTTCAGCCAGGGCCTGTTGTTTTGCCTCTTGTGCCAGATTTTCTGCATAGGCTTCCACCCCGGTCAGAACGATGGCCATGGCGTTGAGGGTGTCTTCTTGCTCTTTGGAGAGGGATGCGTCCTTACTTCTTGCGGCTATATCCTCTTTTATCCCGGCCGTTCCCCGTTCCAGAAGACGCTTAAAATTGGGAATGGTATGGGAGATGCCCGTGGACTTCCATACGTAATAGGCCACCCACCGCTCGTCGATCTTCTGGCACAAAGGGGTGTTTTTATTAATTCTCACATATTCCCGAAAGGTTTTATCCGCCCAAAAGGGAAAGATCTCGGAATGGAGGATGTCAGCCGTCTCCCGGGTGCAGGTATAGGGGCTCAGATTTCGTTTGTTCACCGAATTTAGCTCTCCCCAGAAAAGGGTTCCCTGGCCGTCTCCGAAAACATGGGTGGAGATCTCTTTGGATCCGGTGGTTCCGGCAATGAGATCATTCTCACGTATAATGGGTTTTTTATGCTTCATGAGATGTTGAAAGGCAAGGGCATTCCTCAGTTCCGGAAACCATTTTTCGCCCCGGGCATCGTTTTTCCATCCGTGTTCCCGGTACCATCGGGTCAGCAGCGAGATCCGTTCCGGGGCAACTTCGGGTATGGTGGCCAGATGATCATTGAAAAATGCGGCAAGTCTGGGAAAATCATCCATGCTTAATTCGGGAAGAAAGGGGTCATCCAGATATTTCACCCCCAGATCAATTTTCTTTAGCCCCTTCATGCGATAGGTTTTCCGCAGATCCAACTCCTTTGAAAGGGCTGGGTTGCAGGGAGCGGCATGTTTATCCCTGGTTTTCTTTTCTCTCTTCAGTCTTTTGGCGGCCATTTTTTCATGGATACTGCCCATTACCAGGGAAATGCAATAATTGAACAGCTGGAGATAGGCCAGGTTTCCATCCAGGGTGATTCTGTTTTTAAGAATAAGGTTGAGCATGTCGCTGGGCGGGGTCAGGGCCAACTCCTTCAGGGCCTTGTCATCTGCCGCCGTGAGGGTGATGTCCACCATTGCCGGCTTTTTTCCCAAGGCCGTTACCCGGCCGTCAGAAAAACGAAGATACTGCTCCACAGACCCGGTTTGTGTTTGAATGCCAACGGTAAAATTCAGCCAACCAAAGGCACTATTCTCTAAAACCGGACCGGCCAGGGCGGTGTGCTTTAATTTGTTTTTCAGGGAGGGGCGCAGGTTGAATTGAAGGGCCATCCATTGCAGGGCCACATGGGCCATGGTATTTAGAATTGTTTTGCCCCTGGAATCAATTTCGGATGATGCCAGAAGACAAAGGCCTGCAAGGTGCTTCAAAGAATTTAGTTTCATTTGTTCCCCTTTTTTTTATCTGTTTTCCTTTGATGTGGGTTCAAAGGGACGAATCAGCTCTTTTTTAAGTCTTTGGATAATCATCAGCACATTGTCATCCAATTCCTGGAGCACCCGTGAGTAATGAAGGGAGATGACGCCATGGAGGGTGGCCCAGAGCTGAATGGTATGATATGGGGCATCTTCTTCCTGGATTTGGTTGCTTGAACGGGCAAGATCTTCGATGAGGCGGGTGACGATTTGGGCCACCTTGAGTGCGGCTTTCTTTTCCAGAAAGGCGATGGGCTCAAGTTTGCTGCCGACATAATCACAATATTTGGGTGTGTTGCGGCTGAACATCACACTATAGTAGTCGGAATGGGTAAAACCAAATTCAAGGTAGGCGGTGATCATGGCAGACAGCCGATCAATGGGCAGGGCAATCGTTGCGTTGATCTGCTCAAACCGATCCACAATCAGTTCAAATCCCCGGGTCTGGATTGTCAGGTATAATTCATCCTTGCCCGAATAATAATTGTAAATATTGGCTGCCGTCATGCCCAGTTTCCGACCCAGTTTTCGCATGCTCAGATCGTCAAACCCCTCTTCAAACAGAATGGCCAGGGCAGCATCCAGAATTTTTATTTTTATTATTTCTATCTCTTCCGAACTTCTGGTAATCCTTGACATTTTCTCCCCCAAAATAGTGAAGCATGAATAATTTAACAGTGTTCATTATTCGTGTCAAGACCCTGGAACAGATATTTGCCCATTCAAAAAAACACCCTGGAAAATTGTTAAAAAATTAAATTGACAATTAAAGGAACAGTGTTCTATTAATAATTATAAGAACAGTGTTCTATTAATTAGATGTTTATTTAAAGCCGGAGACCAATCCCCCCATGGCCCGAAAAACAAGATCCCCTGAAGTTGTTGAAAAAATAAAAGACCATATCATCGCCGAGGCCATGAAACTGATCATTGATATCGGGTTTAACAATATGAGCATGCGAAAGCTGGCCCGGTGCTTAGGGATGTCTCCCACCAATATCTATTATTATTATGCCAACCAGGATGAGATTTATCTGAATATCCAGATAAAGGGGTTTCAGGACCTGCAAACCATGCTTGAAAAAACTTCATTGTCAGAAAAGGATCCCTACCTAGGGTTGGAAAAAATAATCAGGGCCTATCTTGCGTTTGGATTTACCCATCCGGATTATTATCAGGTCATGCTCAACAGCGATACCCCCAGATACCTGGAATACAAGGATAACAAAATAGAACCCATTGCTTTGAGGGCAAAACAGATGGCCATTGACGCCATCACGGTTCCCCTCAAGGTTATTGAGAAAATTTGTGCCCTTAACCCTGCTGTTCCAAAGCAGGATATTGAGTTTCGGGCCTACCAGATCTGGATCACCCTCCATGGAATGGTCACCCTGAACAACCGAAATATTTTACAAGAACTGGAAGCGATACCGGAAGAACTGATCAACAGAATGTGTGAAGAGTTGATGCTGCCCTTTTATCCCCCCCAGACAAAGTCAAACCAAGATTCAAAAGATGAGGATACAAAAGATGAAACTAAATACGTTAAATAGCATCACCCATATGGGACTTTGGGGGATGGCATTGCAGTTCAATTTGAGGCCCTCCCTTAAAAAATATCTGAAAAGCACCGACGGATGGACCAACTTTACCATCGGCCTTCGAACCGCTTCGGGAAGGGTGAATCAGTCCATTGTATTCTTGAACGGCCGGGTAAGGGTTTCGGGCCGTATTCCGGACAATACCGATGCCGTCATGCATTTTGTCGATGACCGGGTGCTGATGCAGATTGTTCGCATCACCCCCAATGAGATGCTGAATCTGGTGTTAAAAAATAAAATCATCCTCTATGGCAATATGTCCTATCTCCAGGCCTTCACCTATTTTATCTCTCTTCTCATGGGCGGAGTGCATGAAAAAATGTTGATCCGGGCCCAAAAAAAAGAGAAGGAATCAAGAAAATTACTATGCCCGAATGATGATCCCAAGGTTCCACGGGCACTTGCTGAAAGAAAAGATTACCGGATGAAGGGAGACAGAACCGATCCCGGGGTCAGATGGCTGGAGGACCCCTATCTGCCCCAGTATCGCCTGGAAGATTTTCCCCGGATCAAACGGCAGTATGAACGACATGTGAAGGCCACACCTGAGATCTCTTCGGAACGGCCGGTTCTGTTGACCCGATGGTACCGCAAAAACGGGTTTGAACACGACACTGCCGGAAATGAGTGGGTGCCGGAACTGCGCCAGGCCCATGCCTTT
>JAHIVS010000053.1 GCA_018816605.1 Pseudomonadota bacterium | reverse complement strand
TGATTGTCCCTCCCACTACCAGTTGGTACTTGAACACGGTTAAAAACAGCTCTCTGGCCGTGGTGCTAGGCTTTCCCGATCTTGTTTCGGTGACCAATACCGCCATCAACCAGACCGGACAGGCCATAGAGGGAATCGCCATTATCATGAGTGTTTACCTCTGCATCAGCCTCAGTATTTCAGCTATTATGAACTGGTACAACAAACGGATAGCACTCCAGGGGCCTAGCCAGGGAGATGCCGACAGCAATATGCCCCTGCCTGAGCGCTTCGATCTTTTATCGGTTAGCAGTTGCTGGCAGTGGATGAGGCGGAACCTGTTCAACTCCTGGTACAACACCATATTCACAATCGGTGGAATTGGGCTTATCTCCTTTTTTTCGGTGAAACTGTTTGACTGGGCTGTGATATCAAGTGTTGTCCTTGGCGGTGCGGAAGAGTGTCGCCAGTCCGATGGCGCCTGCTGGGCTTTTGTCATTGAGAAACATCGGTTCATTCTTTTTGGTACCTACCCCTTTGACGAGCAGTGGCGGGCGGCCCTCTCCGTTCTTTTGTTTGTGGCGACAGTGGGAATCTCCTGCATTAAACGGTGCTGGCGCAAATGGCTGGCGCTGATCTGGGGGCTCACCTTGGTTACCAGTGGCATCCTGATGTGGGGCGGGGTAGCAGGCCTGCCATATGTGGAAACCTCCTTTTGGGGAGGGCTTCCCGTTACTCTGCTGCTGGCTTCCTTTGCAATCGTCGGGGCCTTTCCCATGTCCATTTTTCTGGCACTGGGACGGCGTTCGGGCCTACCCGTTGTCAAGGCTTTTTGTGTGGCCTATATTGAACTGATTCGAGGGGTGCCGCTCATCAGCGTTCTGTTTATGGCGGCCATTATGCTACCCTTATTTCTCCCGCCGTCTTTGACCATCGACAACCTGCTCCGCGCACAGGCCGGCTTGACCTTGTTCGCAGCCGCTTACATGGCCGAGGTGGTGCGCGGCGGGCTTCAGGCTATTCCCAATGGGCAATATGAGGCGGCCCACAGCCTGGGGATGGGGTATTGGGAGACCACGCTTTTTATCATCCTGCCCCAGGTTCTCCGGATCACAATTCCGGCCATGGTTAACACATTCATCAGCGAGGTGAAAAACACGACTTTAATCCTGATCATCGGCCTATACGATCTGCTCCATGCCGCAAAGACGGCTCTTTTGGATCTTCAGTGGCGGCCATACTACCTGGAGGCATTCTTGTTCAGCGGAAGTCTGTTTTTTGGAATATGCTATTTTCTTTCAAAATACAGTCAGTATCTGGAAAAGGAATTTTTAAGAAAACGGGAGATATAATGACAATGACAACGGAAATCAATCCAGCAACCCGGAACGATCCAATCGTTCAAATAACCAACGTGAACAAGTGGTTTGGTTCCTTCAGAGTTCTCAGAGAAATCAGCCTTGACGTGATGACCGGCGAGCGCATCGTGATTTGCGGACCGTCGGGGTCAGGTAAGTCTACTCTTATTCGATGCATCAATTGTCTTGAAAAACATCAGGAGGGTCAAATCATCGTCGACGGCATTGAGATCAATGATGACCTCAAGAGCATTGAAAAAATTCGTCGTGAGGTCGGTATGGTTTTTCAGCAGTTCAACCTCTTTCCCCACCTGACGGTTCTGCAAAATTGTACAATCGCACCGATACGTGTCCAGCGGATACCCAGGAAGGAGGCTGAGGAGATGGCCATGAACTATCTGGAAAGGGTTCGCATCCCTGAACAAGCCAACAAGTATCCGGGGCTGCTTTCTGGTGGCCAGCAGCAGCGAGTGGCCATTGCCAGAAGTCTTTGCATGAATCCACGTATTATGCTTTTCGATGAACCGACTTCAGCCTTGGACCCTGAGATGATCAACGAAGTCCTCGATGTGATGACGACTCTTGCCGAGGATGGCATGACGATGATCTGCGTTACCCATGAAATGGGATTTGCCCGTTCCGTGGCCGATAGGATGATCTTTATGGACGTCGGGGAGATTGTGGAAAACAGTCCGCCAGATATTTTTTTTAACAAGCCACAAAGCGAACGCACCCGGCGTTTTCTTTCTCAAATCAATTATTAAACGCTATAAAAGGAAATGATTGAAGATGCATGACGATACCAAACTAACTCAGGCAGGACGCGATTCCAACGCGGCATTCGGCGCGATTAACCCCGCTGTCCACAGGGCGTCGACGGTTCTTTTTAAAAGTGTGGAGACCTTTAACCGGCGGGGAGATGCCCGTTACGACGGCTATACATATGGTACCTACGGGACGCCCACCACACGGGCTTTGGAGACGGCCCTTGCCGAGCTTGAAAACGGCACCCGGACGGTAGTGACTTCCTCTGGGATGGCTGCCATCACCCATTGTTTTTTTGCCTTCGTTAACCCCGGCGATCATGTACTCGTTACTGACAGCGTTTACAAGACGACTCGTTTTTTCTGCGACAAGGTGTTAAAGCGCTTCGGTGTCGACACAACCTACTACGATCCGCTGATCGGGAGGGGGGTGGAAAATTTAATCCGGCCCAACACGCGCATTATTTATCTGGAATCTCCAGGGTCTTTGACTTTCGAGGTTCAGGATGTTCCGGCCATCGTCGAGGTAGCACGTCGCTACCGGGTTCTCACGGCCATCGACAATACATGGGCTTCTCCTTTGTATTTCAAGCCCCTTGATCAAGGCGTGGATATCTCCATTCAGGCTGGAACCAAATATGTGTCGGGCCATTCCGACATTATGATCGGAGCATTGACGGTTAAGGACGAAGCCCTGTTCCGAACCATCAAAGACATCGTCGGCCAGTTCGGTAACTGCGCTGGACCTGATGACTGCTATCTTGCCCTTCGTGGACTCAGAACTCTGGGGGTTCGCCTGCGCCAGCACGAAAAAACCGCTCGAAAGATTGTGGAATGGTGCACACAGCGGCCAGAAGTGGCGTGCGTTCGCTATCCGGGATGGATTGATGACCCTGGATACGCTCTCTGGAAACGTGACTTTACCGGAGCCTCCGGCCTTTTCGGGTTGGTACTGAAACCTTTCTCCCAAGATGCGGTGGCCGCAATGATCGAAGGTATGCGGTTCTTTGGTATCGGGGCCAGTTGGGGCGGATACGAAAGTCTCATGATTCCTGTTTATCCCAAGCTCCTGCGGACAGCTTCACGCTGGGATCAGCCAGGGCCGGTTCTGCGGCTGCATGCCGGTCTGGACAATGTCAACGATCTAAAGGACGACCTTGCCGAAGGCTTTGCAAGATTGACTGCGGCAAAGTCCCAATAAAAAAGAAAATATGGCCAGCCTCTGTATAATCCAACATCATGGGAGGAAAAATGAACAAAACAAGAAAATAGATCATGATTTCAAAACAGAAGCCTTATTATTGTGTGCTGAAACCGACAGGTCCGGAGAGACCGGTTGGCATCGGGGGCACGATTCTTTATCTGGGCCTGATCTCCTGCAGGGTACTATTTTATCAAAATCTGTCATTCATTCCGGTGATAGGGGTCATCATTTCAAATGATAGTCTTTTTTTAATCTGGCGAATAAGACTTGACCCTAAAAAAACAGCTGTTAAGCTGAAAAAGTTTGTTTGACCGTGATGGGATGCTATTTCGTTTCTTTTAAAAAAAACTTCGACCCGTCACAGTTGATTCCATCAATGGAGGAGGCATATATATGAAACATGCATTGTGTATCATATTGATTTCAACTTTGATTGCTGCGGTTGCCAATGCCGAGAGGATCGTGGTTGTTACCGAAAATTTCGAGCCATATTCCTATATGGAATACGGACAGATGACCGGCTTGTCCACAGATGTTGTAACAGCCACTTTGCAAAAGGCAGGTATGGCGTATCAGATAGCCGAGTATCCCTGGCCCAGATCTTATAAAATGGCCTTGAAAGATAAAAATGTGTTGATTTACTCCATCGGCAGAAATGAACAGCGAGAACCCCTGTTCAAATGGATCGGCCCCATCGTTCCCCCTATCAGGATTGGCCTTTTTAAACTTAAAGACCGGAAGGATATTGTCATTCAATCTCTTGAGGATGCAAAAAAATACGATATCGGGGTGATGAGAGACAGTGCCGATTACCAGCTTCTCTTTTCCCGGGGGTTCAAAAATGGAGAAAATTTAGATGTGATATCAACTACGAAACTCAATATTAAAAAACTGTTTACAAAAAGATTTGATCTTATTGCCTGCCCTGAATTGTGGTTGTTGAAAACGGCGAGCCAGTCCGGTTTCCCACCGGAGCGCCTGGAGATGGCGTTCATTTTTATGGAATTGGATTTATATATGGCTTTCAGCAGGCATACGGCCGATATGATTGTTGATAGCGTCGCAGCTGCGTTTGAAAAATTAAAAGAGGATGGATTATTGCAGGAATTGGAATTAAAGTATCGTCAGAAATACCCGTCAATTTCTTTTTAGTCGGATATCCGCCTTAATGACTTCAGCAATCGCTAATGCAGTCGGTAACTGTTAAAGTTTATCCCTGGGGTTTGCAAAAATCATTTCACCCTCTTTCCGCTGGTATTAAAAAATTTGTGTTTAAAAAATTTTTTCTTTTCAAAGCACATTAAGCAATATACGGTGCCGATGGATACTATTTTCTCAGTGCGGATTATGGATAAATATGGGAAAGGCCGATTTGAAGCGCTTATGAAAACAAATATGAGTGCAAAGTTTAAAATAGTCATCTCCATGGCCGTTTTCGGTACGCTGGCCTTGTTTGTAAAAAAACATCTCCCTGCCGCCGGGGGAGATTGCGCTTTTCAGAGCCCTGATTGCATCTGCCGCCATAGCATTCAACTGGATTTTTCTGTTTAAGGCCTATCATTATACCTCTGTTTCCATTGCAACACTCCGTTACTATTTTGCACCTGTTATGGTAATGATCATCGGTGTCAGCAGCACAAATCCGTCCCTTGACAATTTTACAGGAATCGCCTTTGGGCTGGCAGCCGCCGCTTTAGCTATCTTCCGCTATATTGATCCCCTTGTTGCCATCATTATTTCCGTTATGGTTTTAAAGGACTCCATGAGCCCTGTTCAGATCCTTGGCGGATGAATTAGCAATGATCGGGATAGGTGAAATCGATCTGATTCGTCAACACGTCGATCTGACCCTGCTGGGGGTGCCACAAAAGACCTTGACCAATATTTTGGGACCCCCTGGTGGGGGAGTTCTGCAGACCATTGCCATCAGCATCAAAGGACATATCGATCATATCCGGGGGATACCGCTGTCTGCATCCCCGGTTAAAGAGGCGTTAACAAAAACCATGGGAAAAAACCCTTCATGCCCCAATGAAGCTGATACCCATAAAACATTTCAAAAACAAATGATTTCTAGTATCAATTAAATACACTCTTAAAAAGAGCCCTGACGCCTTCCCTGACTTCATCGGTTGCGGCATCTTTGGCTTCCTGCCTTGCAGCATTGCCCACATCCTTTGCATCCTGTCCAAGACCGTTATCCGGTTGGGTTTCTATTGGTTGGCTTGACGCCTGCCGGGTCACAGATGGATTTGTATGGGTTACCACCTTGCCCTCCAGCAATGACTGGATGATGGTTTTTGCCTGTTCCTCCGTCATGAGATCCGTTTGAACATCATGTTCAAACTCAATGTTTGTGGGCAGTGCAAATTTGGAGGGGTGAACATCTCCTTTCATCACTCGGGTGGCGACTTGATTAATTTTGATCCCCATTATGTCTCCGGTTGTTTTCAAGGGCAAATCCGTGCCGCTGATGGTATGTGCAACAACCCCTGTCATACTCACCTTGTCACAGGTGTAGCCCAGAATCTTTGATGCATTTTTTTCAACGGTCCCTTCCATCCCTTCAACAGTAGCGACACCTAGTTTCTCAGCGTTTTCAACCACTTTTTTCTGATCGCTTTTGGACAATTTATTAAACTCCTGGGTCATGTATTTATTCAGGTTTGCCTGCTTTGTACCGGTATGTTCCATGAGATCAATGGTATATTCCCAATCTGGAGTGGTAATGATGACTTCCTTTTGATGCTGGGTCATACCCATCATTTTCATGGTGGTATTGTTGTACTCCGCCCTTGTCTTTCCATAATCTTTCACATAGATTGTTTTATCCCCGGTCATGGTACCGGTTAGCTCATATTCTACCATTGCGCTTTTGAAAGGAAGTTTCATCTCCCATGGATTTTCAACGGCCCCGGCTGATGCTGCAAATAGTAGAACGATACATAAAGAGAAGATTTTTTTCATTTTTATTTCCTTATTGGAGGTTAAAAATTTATTTCCACGAATTGGCCAGCGATCACCTGACGTTCCCTCGAGGATTTCGTCAGGGAAGCAACACCTAATTTGGGGAAATCATATAAATTTTCTTCCTTAAAATCAATCGAAGAAACCCTTCTTTTATTAAAAATAATATCTTTTTTTTCTTAAATTTTATTTAAATGCACCATAAAAACCCGGAAAATTAAAAAATCAGCGGGTCAAACCCTGTACGTTCCGGCCTATTCTCATATCTATATCGGTAATAAGGCCAATCCCTATGTTGTGGCCGTGCCAGGCTGGGGCCATATTTCAGGCGCTTGATACCCTTTATATTCTTTGTGATACCCTGCTCGAAAAAAAGAAAGTTCCTATCCTTTCCTTTCTGCCTTGCTCGAAAAAAAAGAAGTTCCCATCCTTTTTCAGTTGACTTTAGATCAACTCAATCTGTAATATACGAAGAATGAATTAAGAAAGAAGCTTGCGTGACGCTATCCAATAAGACCGTTTCCAGCAGTCAAAATATTGTGAAGAAAGAATGCAGCATAGGTAATTACAGCTGATGATGCTTGTAATATTTTGTTTAAGGGTGAGGAAACAAAAATTAAATATACCGCAGAAAAAATGGCAGTAGAGGGTGCTGTGGACCGTAAGGTTTATCGATGAAAGTGTCTACAAAGTCTCAACCCTATCCGGATTTTTTAAATTTTCCCGTGATTGACCGGCTAAGGGAGCATTCACCCCCTGATGCTGGCAGGCTTGGGGAGATCCTTGACAAAGCCAAAAAGCTGAAAGGGCTGAGTCTTGAGGATGCAGCCGTTCTGCTGGCCGTTCAGGGACCGGATCAGATTCAGCAGCTTATGGAAACCGCCCGGTCTGTTAAACAGGCCATTTACGGGAACCGGATTGTGATTTTTGCCCCCTTGTATATCGGTAATCATTGTGTCAACAATTGCCTCTATTGTGGTTTTCGCAAAGACAACCGGGAGTTGAGACGCGAAAAGCTTTCTCAAGATCAAATTCGCAAACAGACCCGTCATATTTTAAACCAGGGCCATAAACGAATCGTTCTGCTTTTTGGTGAAGCCTATGATCTGTCCTATCTTGAGACGTCCATTGAAACCATCTACGCCGTTCATGAAAACCGGTCCAACATCCGCAGGATCAATGTTGAGGTTGCTCCCCTGGATATAGATGGGTTCCGACGTCTCAATCAATACAATATCGGAACCTATATCTGTTTCCAGGAAACCTATGACCCAAAGTTGTATCAGCACTATCATCCCTCAGGACCGAAATCCGACTATGCCTATCGGCTTTATTGCATGCACCGTGCCATGGAAGGCGGGATTGACGATGTGGGAATCGGGGCTCTTTTGGGGTTGGCAGACTATAAACTGGAGGTTCTGTCCATGCTCCAGCATGCCAAGGGGCTGGAATCCCTTTTCGGGTGTGGCCCGCACACTGTGAGCGTACCCCGCATCGAACCGGCCAATGGTGCGCCTTTAAGCAGCAGGGTGCCCCAGCAGGTTTCCGATGATGCGTTCCGTATTATCATCGCGGTATTGCGTCTGACCCTTCCCTATACCGGCATTATTCTCTCCACCCGGGAAAAGGCGGAACTCCGGCAGGAGCTGTTTCAATTCGGGGTCAGCCAGATCAGTGCCGGCTCTGTTACCTCAATCGGCGGATACACAGAAGACAATCTTCCAAACAGCAGTCCGGACACGAACCGGGACAGCCAGTTTGCGCTGGGAGATTGCAGGCCTTTGGAAACCGTGATCCGCGATCTGATTCAAATGGAATATATTCCGTCCTTCTGCACGGGATGTTACCGCAGAGGGCGCGTGGGCAAGGACTTTATGGACCTTGCCAAGCCCGGACTGATTAAAGCCTTCTGCCATCCCAACGGGATCATGTCCTTTGCAGAATACCTGGAGGATTATGCCTCACCCGACACCCGTGCAAAAGGATATGCGCTGATTCAAAAAATGCAGGCCCGTGAGCAGAGTCCGAAAATAAAGTCCACGGTGGATAGCGCCATTGTCCAGATTCAATCCGGTAAAAGAGATCTTTTTATTTAGGACATCCTTATGCCCTGCACAGATGTTGTTGATATGAAAATCCGTGACGTGAAAAGCCAATTGCCCCAAACCTGCATCCCAAAGGCGCGGTCTGCTCGGGAAATCGAAGCGCTGTTCCATCATTGTCCGGTGCCGGATCTTTGCCAAATGGCCCGGGATGTCTGTGAAAAAGTTCATGGAACCTTTGTATATCTTCGGGGGTTGATCGAATTTACCAACCATTGCACCTCAAATTGTCTCTATTGCGGGATTCGAAGAGACAACCGGAAGGTCCACCGGTTCCGCATGAATGAAATCCAGATTCTTCAAACGATTGAGCAGGGGCTTAAACTGGGATTTAAAACCTTTGTGCTCCAAGGAGGGGAAGATCCCTGCTGGACAGTCGACCGAATTTGCCGGCTTGTTGAATCGATTAAAGCGGCAACCCGAAACCAGGTGGCCGTTACCTTAAGCTGCGGGATGAACTCCGGGGAGGAATACCGGAGGCTGGTGACTGCCGGTGCTGACCGGTATCTGCTCCGCTTTGAAACCAGTGATCCCGTGCTTCATGCCCGACTCCGGGACGGCCAGACCCTGGATCAGCGGCTGGAGGCCTTAGAGAATATAAAAGCTGCCGGGTTTCAGGTGGGATCGGGGTTTATGCTGGGGCTTCCCGGTGAAACTCCAAAAATCCGATTGGACAATCTTCTTCTCTGCCGGTCCCTTGAACTGGATATGGTAGGGATAGGGCCGTTTATTCCCCATCCTGACACTCCCCTGGCCCGGGAAAGAACAAAAAGGTTTGAATATTCACTCCAGGGTACGGCTCTGCTTCGCCTGGCGCTGCCCCTGGCTCATATCCCCGCAACCACAGCTGCGGGCTCCATAATTGAAAACGGAAGAGAACAGATGATCCAAAGCGGTGCCAATGTCCTCATGCCCAATATTACCCCCGGCGTTTTTAAAAGGGCATACCTGTTGTATCCGGGTAAGATCTGCATTGATGAAACCGGATCCCAGTCCATAGAACGCCTTGAGAAAACCATTCCGGATATCGGCCGCAGTCTCAGTTTTGAAAGGGCAGACGCATTAAAACTTCGGTCATCTGGTTCTGATCCGGGTCGCAGGATACCCAAGGGGGGCGGTTATGGGTAAGGGTGTCGGGCCGGAAAAATACTATGGGGTAGAAACGTCAAAGGCCCTGGAGCATCTGGGGACTGGGCAAATACCCCGCCAGATGGTCAAAGCCTATGCTCAGGTGAAGCTGGCCGTCTTTCGCGCCCAGCAGGAAAGCCACCATCTTTATCCGGATGATTTTTTTCCCCTGCTCGAAGAGGTGACGGTGGAAGTGGCAGACGGCCTCTGGGATAACCAGTTTGTTTTGCCCCTGGCCCAGGGAGGGGCAGGCACCAGCCTGCACATGAACCTTTGCGAGGTTCTTGCTGCTCTGACCAACCAGCGGTATGGAAAAGAGACTTTCAAGGTCCATCCCCTAGAGGATCTGGCGCGATTCCAATCCACCAATGACACGTTTCCCACTGCGGTCATCGTTTTAAGCTTTGATTTTCTTCAACAAATTGAAACCCGTGTTATTCACCTTCAGGAAGCATTGACGGCAAAGGAGCGGGCCTATGAAAGCCTGATTCTCTGCGGCCGAACCCAATTGCAGGATGCCCTTCCCATTACCCTGGGACAGGTGTTCGGCGCCTGGGCAGGCCCTGTGGAACGGGATCGGTGGCGGTTAAACAAACTCAAGGAGCGGTTGCGCACAATTCCTCTGGGCGGTACCGCCATTGGTACCGGGTATTCCGCCCCCAGAGCGTATGTGTTTGCCGCCGAACGTCACCTGCGCAACATTACGGGGTTTCCCCTTTGTCGCAGCCAGAATTTGTGCGACCAGGTGGCCCACCTGGACAGCCTTGCAGAAACGGCCAGGGGCATGGCGCTGTGCGGAGATAACCTGTTTAAATTCTCATCGGATCTTCTCCTGTATTCTTCGGGGTTTTTAAATGAGATCCAACACAAAGAACTCCAGTACGGTTCAACCATCATGCCGATGAAAGCCAATCCGGTCCTGCTGGAGCTGATCCGGGGGCTTTCCATGGAGTGTTCTTCCGCAGGACAGCTGATCTGTGACTATGTCAAAACCGGACAGTTGCAGCTCAACGCCAACCTGCCGTTTATCGCCGAACAGATGATCCGGCTTTCCACCCGTCTGATCCGGGCCCTGGATACGGCCGTATCCGCGGTAGAAGAGGGGCTGATTCCCAATCCAAAGCAGATGGAAACCAACCTTGCCGCAAGTCCGGCCCTGCTCAACACCCTCAAGGATGTGTTGGGGTATACGCGCCTCAAGTCCATCGCGCCCGAGATCAGAAAAGCAGCACCTGAAACGATCGAAGAACTGAAATGCTGGCTTGAAACCCATACTGAACTGACACGCCCTTTTCTGGATCAATGGGCTTCCCCCCTGACGCTGACTGCCATGGGGGGGCCTTCCACCAGCGGAGATAAAAAATGAAAACCACCCCCTTGTCTGAGCTCAACAAAATCGTAATTGCCGGGATCCGGAATGCGGGAAAATCCTCACTTTTAAACAATCTGTTCCAAAAGGAGGTGGCCATTACCTCCTGTACCCCCGGCACCACCACCGATCCGGTTACCCGGAAAATTGAACTGGGAAAGATCGGTATGTGTGCTGTCACCGATACGGCAGGGATTGATGATACCGGATCACTGGGGGGGAAACGGGTTGAAAGGGCCAGGCAGGAAATGATGGCCGCCCACATGATTCTCTTTGCAAGCCCCGGCCATATGCCGCCCACGGACCATGAAAAGCAATTGCGCGCCTGGCTTGAAGAACAGAGCCTTCCCTGGCTTGGCGTTCTAACCTTTGCAGACCATCCGGTCCATCCGGAAAAAATCGGATTTTTTCCCATGGAAAAGCAGGTGGCTCAAAATAACCGCGATCAAAACACAGCCCTTGAACTGATCAAGGCCATTGAAGCCTTTGACCGGCAACTGGAAAAAGAGATTTCTCCGGTTCACGGACTGGTTTCAGAGCAGGATCTGGTGATGCTGGTGGCGCCCCAGGATCTGGCCGCACCCAGAGGTCGGCTGATTCTACCCCAGGTGGAAACCATCCGGGATCTGCTCGATCGCGACTGCGCAGTCCTTATGGTTAAAGAACGGGAACTCTATCCCTTTTACCACAACCTCGGCATGACGCCTTCCCTTGTAATCACCGACAGTCAGGCCTTTCACAAGGTGGCGGCCGATATTCCGGAAACCCAGCCTCTGACCTCCTTCTCCCTTCTTTTTGCACGGAAAAAAGCCGATCTTGCCTGGTTCATCCGGAGCCTTTGTGTTTTGGACCACCTGAAAGATAACGGCAGGGTGCTGGTCATGGAAGCCTGTTCCCATCACTGCCAGGCCGATGACCTGGCCAGGGTGAAAATCCCCAGGCTTTTCCGGCAGCTGGTGGGGGCAAGACTGGAATTTACATATGCCAGGCAATTGCCGGAGAATCCTGAAGGAACGGATCTGGTCATCCACTGCGGGGGGTGCATGATCACAAGAAAGGTCATGATGAACCGGGTCGAATTTTTTAAAGAACATCAGATTCCCATGCTCAACTTCGGACTTTTCCTGGCATGGGCAAACGGACTTTTACCAAGGGCATTGGAGCCCTTTGAAGAACTGGCACAACTTTATTCGGATTTAAACTGATACGGTTAACTATGGAGAAAAGAATGGAAATATTACATCCAGGAAAACAAAAAAGAGTGTTACCTGACGAATTGTACGACAAATTGAACGGTTTTATTGATGATTTGAACATTGATTTAAACGATCCCAGAAAAAAAGGACACCTGATTCAGATTCTGCATACAGCCCAGCAGATTTTTGGATATCTGCCAAGGGAGGTGCAGGAACATGTCGCCCTTTGCCTGGGAATCCACCATGCCGAGGTTTCCGGTGTGGTCAGTTTTTATAACTTTTTCACCACCACGCCTAAGGGTGAGTTTACCATCAGTGTCTGTATGGGAACCGCCTGCTATGTAAAAGGGGCCGACAAGGTTCTGGCTCAATTTGAGCGCATCCTGGGCATTCGTTCAGGAGAGGTGACCGAGGATCAAAAATTTTCCATTGACAGCCTGCGCTGTGTCGGTGCATGCGGCCTTGCCCCTGTGGTCCTGATCAACGAAAAAGTCTATGGTCGGGTAGTACCTCAGGATGTTGAAAAAATTATCGAAGACTGTCTTGTTCACGACGAAGCCTAGGAGAGCGACTATGGAAAAGATCAAAAATTATAAGCAATTGATGGAGACTCACACCAGGGTTAAACCCCTCTTGGCTTCGCGGACCCTGCTGGAGAAATACCAGGGAAAACAGCGTGAGATACTGATCTGCGGCGGCACCGGCTGCCAGGCATCCGACAGTCAGGAACTTAGGGATCGCCTGAATGACCTCATTCTGGAGAACAAGCTTGAGGCTACTGTGTCAGCAAAGATCACGGGTTGTTTCGGGTTCTGTGAGAAAGGCCCCATTGTCAAAATTTTCCCCGATGATATCTTTTATGTCCAGGTGAAGCCAGAAGATGCCGAAGCCATCATTGAAGAGCATATTATCAGTAACCGGAAAGTCAAGCGCCTGCTCTTTGTTAATCCGGACAACAACGAGAAGATCGAGCAGCATCATGATATGCCGTTTTACAAAAAACAAATGCGGGTGGCCTTGAGAAACTGCGGGCTCATTGATCCTGAGAATATCAATGAATACGTTGCAAATGAAGGATACCTGGCCCTGGGGAAAGTCCTCGACGCGATGCAGCCCACGGATGTCATTGAACAGATCAAGGCTTCCGGTCTCAGGGGCCGCGGGGGCGGGGGATTTCCCACCGGTCTTAAGTGGGAGATGGCCCTAAACAATGAAAGCGCGGAGAAATTCATCATCTGTAATGCCGATGAAGGGGACCCAGGGGCCTTCATGGACCGCTCGATCATGGAAGGCGATTCCCACAGCGTAATCGAAGCCATGGCCATAGCGGGGTATGCCATCAAGTCCAATAAGGGGTATATTTACATCCGGGCGGAATATCCACTGGCCATTGACCGGCTGAAAACCGCGATTGCCCAGGCTGAAGCCGCAGGTTTTCTGGGGAAGAATATTCTGGGCTCCGGGTTTGATTTTGATATCGAACTTAAATACGGGGCAGGGGCGTTTATCTGCGGTGAAGAAACCGCCTTGATTCACTCCATAGAGGGCAAGAGGGGGGAGCCCACCACCAAGCCGCCGTTCCCATCAGACAAGGGGTTATGGGGCATGCCCACCTGTGTGAACAATGTGGAAACCTTTGCCAATGTCTGCCCCATTATACTCAACGGTGCTGACTGGTATGCCGGTATCGGCACTAAAACGTCCAAGGGCACCAAAGTCTTTGCCCTGGCAGGTCAGATCAACAATACCGGTCTTGTAGAAGTGCCCATGGGCATCACTCTCAAGGAGATTATTTATGAAATCGGCGGCGGTATCCACAAGGGGCTGGAATTCAAGGCCGTTCAGACCGGCGGGCCTTCAGGCGGATGTATCACAATGGCTGACCTTGAAACGCCCATTGACTATGAGTCCCTGTCTGCAATCGGTTCCATGATGGGCTCGGGCGGGATGATCGTCATGAGCGAACAGGACTGTATGGTGAACATTGCCAAGTTCTATCTTGAATTCACGGTTGAAGAATCCTGTGGAAAATGTAC
>JAHIVS010000404.1 GCA_018816605.1 Pseudomonadota bacterium | reverse complement strand
TGGGGTATTTTCCGGGTAAGGGCTTGGAGATGGGCGACTTTTTGTTGAAAATCAAAGACCATATTTTGGGCCTGGTCCTGGGTTCCGGTTAATTGGCCCAGGGTTAACCAATACGCATACATCTCAGGCAGCGTTGACGGTTGAAGGGAGACCACAACAATGTTATATTTTTCAAGCTGCTGAACAAACTTGGGGTATCCATTGTCAATCATGGGTCGAATCAACACCAAATCCGGCATGGCGCCTATAAATTTTTCAGGGTCGTCATGGTAAGAAAATTTCATTTTTTCCCGGGCCTGATCAGGATAAGCGTCATTGACGCTGACACCGATGATCTTGTCTTCAAGGCCAAGGGAAAAAAGGTTTTCCGTATGGGCACCATAGAGAGAAATGATCCGTTTAAAGGGGGTGCTAGTATCAATTTGTCTGCCGCGGCTGTCGATAATGGTGTCTGCCATGCATGGCGACAAAAAGCCGATGAAAAACCAGCAGAAAAAGGCAGTCAGCCGTTTATACGGTTTTAAAATAGACTTGTTTTGCCTGGACATATTCATTGAATTCAACCTTTGAGTTTACATTAAACACCTGCTCAATATTTTCCTGGGTTATGATATCACTGGTTTTTCCCTTTGCCTGTATGGTTCCGCTTTTTAAAAACAAAATTTCATCTGCCCAGGCTGCGGCAAGATTTAAATCATGGAGAACGCAGAGAACCGTCCCCTTTGTCCTTTTTATCCGTTCTCTGATCATACCCAGCATGTGAAGGGTATGGTTGATATCCATATTGGAAAAAGCTTCATCAAGCAGCAGCACGGGTGTATCCTGGCAAAGGGCTCTGGCAAAAATGCACCGCTGTTTTTCACCGCCGGATAATTCCGTTATTTTCCGGTGCTTCAAATGGGATATCCCGGTGATATCCATTACCTGGGAAACCCTGTCCATATCGGTTTGACAGGGATGGGCGAAACGGTCAATATAGGGGTGTCTTCCCATCATTATCACCTCCTCCACTGAAAAAGGAAAATTGATATAATAATTTTGGGAGACCAAAGAGAGTGCCTGGGCTATTTTTTTGGGTGTGAGCGCCGAGATATCGGTTTTATCCAGAAGAACCTGTCCCCTGTCAGGGATTAAAAACCCGGATATCAGATCCAGCAGAGTCGTTTTTCCGCTTCCATTGGGCCCGAGTATTCCGTAGAAGGTGTTTGGAAAAAAGCTGCAGGAGACGTTCCTGATGATGGGTGTATCTCCATGGGAAAAATGAAGGTTCTGGATATGAAGTTCCATTTCTGCTCCTATCTCAATCGGCTGCGTTTAAATATCCAGCAAAAGACCGGGCCCCCGGTAAGGGCGGTTAGAATGCCTATGGGAATTTCATGGGGCAGAACCGCCCGGGTAATGGTGTCTGCAAATAACAACAAAAAGGCACCGACGATCATGGATAGGGGCAATAGTTTGCGGTTGTCCGGCCCAGTCACGAATCGAACCATGTGGGGAACCAAAAGTCCCACAAATCCGATGATGCCGGATACGGAGACACAGACAGCGGCCAGCATGGAGCCGGTTATCAGAAGAAGGAGGGTGATTTTTTTAATATCCACACCCAGGCTTGATGCGGCTCTGTCCCCAAGGGAGATGAGATTCAGGTCCCTTGCAAAGCAAATGGCAATTAAAAACCCCATAACCAGGAAGGCAAAAACGACCCCAAAATTTATCCAGGTCTTGGAGGCGAAGCTGCCCATAAGCCAGAAGATAATGACAGAAACCTGTTCATTGGCAATGAATTTTAGAAAACTGATGCCCGCAGAAAGAATGGCCGCCACAATAATGCCGGAAAGGATCAGGCTGTTGGATGAGAGCCCGCTTGCAATGCCCTTGGAGGATGGAGAATAAGACAGATAAACGACAAAAAACAGGGTGGCGCAGGCACCCGCAAACGCAAACACAGGGGTGGATACAAAAGTGGCGCCAAGGTTCAGCAGGATGGCAATGCTTGCCCCAAAAGCAGCTCCGGCAGAAACGCCTAGCGTGTAAGGGTCTGCAAGGGGATTTAGTAAAATGCCCTGGAACAGAACACCGGATACGGAAAGGGCTGCCCCCACCGCAGCGCAGGTGAGAATTCTGGGAAGCCGCACATCAAATATGACGGCTGCAAAGGTCTCTTCCAAAGGGGTGGCAATCTCCAGGATACCGAAAAGTTTGTTCCCCAGTATCCGGGCTATTTCCGGGATAGGAATGGAAAGATATCCCATGGAAAGCGATATCAATATCATCCCCAAAAGGACAAATGAACACAAGACCACCATTGCCTTAAACCAGCCATCTGCCGCCATGGCCGCTGATACTGATTTTTCCGGGTGCTTGGCTGAAATAGTTCCTCCACCAGGAGCCACTGACTCCCAATTTCTATTTTGTTCCATGTGGAACAAAATTTAGGTTGTTATTAGTCATGTCCCTTTGATAAATAAAAAACCCATACCAGAAAATTTTCTGATATGGGAACCGAATTTATCCACATTGCGCCGATCTACTCAAGTCCTCGAGAGTAAAACGATCGGGCAATTAGGCAGGTTTTCTGGCTTCCGGATCGGTTTACTTGTCACCCCTTCCCGCTGAAAAAATCAGCAGTGGTTGCAGTGATGTTCATCCCCGGTCACAGCGGCGGGTCCGTTCCTGACTTTCACAGGATTCCCTTTTAACTGCAGCGGCAGCACCTAAAATATGGTGTCAAATTACCCCTTTCCCCTGAAGCTGTCAAG
>JAHIVS010000403.1 GCA_018816605.1 Pseudomonadota bacterium | reverse complement strand
TAGTTGCGTCTGAAATCCAAAATAATCAGGGAGATGGAGCCCAAAGGGTTGTTCCTCCGGTGAATTAATCTCCAGCCAAACAAAAAAATCCCCCGAATTGCCTTTGGACGGATGTATAAAAAAATAGGCGGTGGATTTGGGGGATGAGTTCCAACTTGCTATTTGGCACAGGTTGTGGCATCTATTAAGATTTATATGGAAATGAATCATATCAATAGCGGATGCTTTCGGAGGAATGAATATAATGGAGGAACGGTACAATCCTGGTGCTGTTGAGCCAAAATGGCAGGAATATTGGAAGAAAAATGAGCTTTTCAAGGTGGCTGAAGATCCCTCAAAGGAAAAATACTATCTGTTAGAAATGTTTCCCTATCCGTCGGGGAAAATTCATATCGGGCATGTTCGAAACTACACCATCGGGGATGTGGTGGTACGGTACAAACGGATGAAGGGATTTAATGTCATCCACCCCATGGGGTGGGATGCCTTTGGCATGCCGGCTGAAAATGCCGCCATTGATAACAACACCCATCCTGCCGCCTGGACCTATGCCAATATTGCGGCCATGCGGTCCCAGCTTAAGAAAATGGGGTTCTCCTATGACTGGGATCGTGAAATTGCCACCTGCAGGCCGGAATATTACCGCTGGGAGCAATGGCTGTTTCTGAAAATGCTGGAAAAAGACATGGCCTACCGCAAGGAATCCTTTGTCAACTGGTGTGAAAAATGCCAGACCGTTCTTGCCAACGAACAGGTGGAGCAGGACAAATGCTGGCGATGCTCCCAGGCGGTTCAGCAAAAAAAGCTCTGGCAGTGGTTTTTCAGGATTACCGATTATGCGGAAGATCTGTTGGTCCATTGTGATCAATTGCCCGGCTGGCCGGACAAGGTTACGATAATGCAGAAAAACTGGATCGGAAAAAGCATAGGGTCTGAACTCAAATTCAAGATTGACGGCAGCAACCAGGATCTTGAGGTGTTTACCACCCGTCCGGACACAATTTTCGGGGCAACCTTCATGTGCCTGGCACCGGAACATCCTTTGGTGGAAACATTGTCCAGGGGAACCGATCAGCAGGAGGCTGTTGACGCCTTTGTTCAAAAGGTATCCAGCCAGGAGAGGTCTGCAGACGGGATAGAAAAATATGAAAAAGAGGGGGTGTTTACCGGCGCCCATTGCATCAATCCGGCAACCGGAGAAAAAATTCCCGTTTATACAGCCAATTTTGTCTTGATGGGATATGGAACCGGTGCCATCATGTCGGTCCCTGCCGGGGACCAGAGGGATTTTGATTTTGCCCGCAAATACGGTCTTGATATCCGGGTAGTGGTCCAGCCCGAGGGGGAAAACCTGGATGGGGCGACGATGGAAGCGGCCTATACCGGATCCGGGGTGATGGTGAATTCAGGTCAGTTTGACGGCATGGAAAGCCAGGCTGCCATGGAGGTGATGACAGATTGGCTGGAAGAAAAAGGCTGCGGGAAAAAGGCCATTTCCTATCGGCTCAGGGATTGGGGTATATCCAGACAGCGGTATTGGGGAACGCCCATCCCCGTGATTCACTGCCCTTCCTGCGGGGTTGTGCCTGTGCCCGAAGAACAGCTTCCCATAAGGCTTCCCGAGGAGGCCAACCTTTTGGCAAAAGGAGGATCTCCGCTTCCTTTTCTGGATTATTTTTCCAAAGCAACCTGTCCTTCCTGCGGCAGAAAGGATGCCAAAAGAGACACCGATACCATGGATACCTTTGTGGAATCCTCCTGGTATTATCTGCGGTATTGCTCCCCCCGGTATGAAGGCGGAATGTTTGATCCTTCGGCTGTTCAATACTGGGCACCGGTGGACCAATACATCGGCGGAGTCGAGCATGCCGTGCTGCATCTGTTGTATTCCCGGTATTTCATGCGGGTTTTGAATACCCTTGGCCTGATCGATTTTAAAGAGCCCTTTACCCGCCTGCTCACCCAGGGGATGGTGTGCAAGGAAACCATGACCTGTCCCGAGCACGGGTTTTTGTTTCCAGAAGAAGCAGAAAAGCAGGAAAATGACGCCCTTGCCTGCACCCGATGCGGCAGTGAAGTTGAAGTCGGCCGGGTGATCAAAATGTCCAAATCCAAAAAAAATGTGGTGGACCCCAATGAGCTTCTTGAACGATACGGAGCAGATGTAACCCGTATCTTTTGTTTGTTTGCGGCCCCTCCGGAACGCGACCTTGAATGGAGCGAAGACGGCGTGGAAGGCAGCAACCGGTTTGTCAACCGGGTCTGGCGTCTTGCTATTGAATGTATGGACAAAATTGATGCCGGCGCCATGGCTCCCTTTAAAGGGGCGGCTTCAGATCTGGACTCCCAGGACGCAAAAGAGCTGTATATCAAAGCCAATCAGACCATTAAAAAGGTTACCGATGATATTGACAAAAGCTTTCATTTCAATACCGCGATTTCAGCCGTCATGGAGCTTGTAAACGCCATGTACGGTGTGGAGATTGACACGGCTGACCGGGAGATGAAATCGGTTCTTCTTTTTAGTCTTGAAAACATTTTGCTGCTCTTAAGTCCCATCATTCCCCATTTTTGTGAGGAATTGTTTGAACGAATGGGCAACAAGGGGTCCATCCTGGAGCATTCCTGGCCGGACTTTCGTACAGATTCCCTTGAGACCGATGAGGTGCTGGTTGTGGTACAGGTAAATGGAAAACTTCGGGCAAAATTTACCATCGGCGCCCAGGTGGAAGAGGCGGGGATTAAGGAAATTGCCTTGGCCGATGAACGTGTGCAAAAGTATTTACAGGAAAAACCGATTAAAAAAGTCATTGTGATTCGGAAAAAACAAACCCTTGTTAATATAGTGGTGTGATATGAAACGAATTAAATTTTTTATACTGGCGGGTCTGCTCTTCCTGGGAGCCTGCGGGTATCACCTTGAAGGCGGCGGGTATGTCAATAAAGACATCACCCGCCTGTCGGTGGCGGTTTTTGAGAATAAGACTTCGGAAACCCGTGCCGGCATAAGCTTTACAAACCAGTTGATCCGGGAGATCCAGCAGAAGACGGATACCCTGGTGGTGGATTCAGCCAAGGCAACCCGTAAGATTGTGGGAACGGTGAACAGCATTACGTTTTCCGCTTTGGCCAGAATAAGCACTGAAAGGGTTGTGGAACGGCAGGTGACAGCCTTGGTGGATGTGAAGTTGGTCGGGTCTGACGGAAAAATAATCTGGTCTGTGAAGAATCTGTCCGCCAGTGAATCCTATACAGTTGCAAGCGATACGGTCAATGATGAAGCCAATAAGCGCGTAGCCGTCGATAAGATTGCCCAGCGATGTTCCGAGCGAATTGTCAGCCAGATGATGGCCAATTTTTAAAAAGAAAAAATAATAAAGACAGGAGTTATGCAGCCGATTTTACAGCTGGGATAATTCCTGTCTTACTATATGCAGCAGACATGGGTAAAAAACGCGTGTGCTAAGCAGTCACGAGTTTGAAAAGTCTTGAAATTTTTCTGGAAGCAGTTTTTTTATGAATAATGCCTTTTTTTGCGGCTTTGTGTATTGCAGACTGTGTCTGTTTCATCAATTCATCTTTGGTGTCAGCACCAGATTCCTGGGCGGCACGCAGACTTTTTTCCAGGTTTTTAAGAGTTGTTTTTGCAGATCTGTTTCTCATCCGTCTTACCTGACTCTGTTTCGCCCGTTTCTTTGCAGATTTATGGTTAGCCAACTTGGTCTAGCTCCTTGTGTTAGTGAATTAAAGATAAAATTAAGCCATATTTCAAAAACGACAACATATATTTAAATTTGATTTTTGTCAAGGAAAAATTGTGAGATCGATATTGCAAAACGCTGCATCCGTGAGCGTTTTAACCTTTACCAGCCGAATTCTTGGGGTGTTCAGGGATGCGCTGATCGCCATGATCTTTGGTGCCTCTGCCCAAAGTGATGCTTTTTTTATTGCGTTCAGGCCCTTTGATCTGCTCAGAAAGATGTTTTCCGACGGCATCCTGAGCATTTCATTTGTGCCTGTTTTTTCACGGTATTTGGAAAATAGACAAAAAAATCAGGCAATTGCCATGTTTTTATCCGCTTTGTTTCTTCTGTCTGTGGCAGGGGTCCTGGTGGTGGTGGTTGGGATAATTTTTGCCCCGGTTCTGGTAAAAAGCATTGCTCCTGGATTTGTCATGGGGTCTTATGCCCAGGGCCTCACCATTATTTTGCTGAAAATAATGCTGCCCTATCTTGTGACCATTCTGGTGATTGCCCTTTGCATGGGGTTGCTCAATTCCCTCGGAAATTTCAGCGTTCCCGCTGCAACCCCGATTGTGCTGAACCTTGTGGTGATTCTGGCCGCAATTTTTTTATCCCCGTATTTTGATCCGCCGGTCCTGGGGCTTGCCCTGGGGGTTACCCTGGGCGGAATTGCCCAATTGGCGTTACAGATCCCATTTCTCATCCGCCATGGGATGACCGATCTTTCTTGTTTTACGTGGTTCCATCCGGAGGTGGCCAGGGTTGGGAAAATAATGATCCCCTGCATGGTGGGGGCGGCTTCCTATCAAATCAATATTATGGTTGCCGGTTTTTTTGCCTCCCAACTCAGCCAGGGCTGCGTTTCCTTTCTCTATTACGCTGACAGGCTGGTGCAATTTCCCCTGGCATTGTTTGCGGTTTCCTTTTCAACGGTTTTTTTGCCCTCCCTGTCAAGGAAGGCTGCGCTGGGGAAAACAGATGAGATTTCAGCAATATTTACAAGGGGGACCATGCTGGTATTTTTTGTTACCATCCCTGCCATGGCAGGGATGATGGCATTGGACCTGCCCATTGTCCGGTTTTTGTTCAAACAGGGGGCCTTTGATTCAGCGGCTGTCCACTATACTGCCGAGGGCCTTTTTTATCTGCTCCTTGGGTTATGGGCTCACACCGGGACCCGGCTTTTTGTTACCCTGCATTTTTCCCTCTCCTCTGTCAGGCTTCCCTTTTTTGCCGGATTGATTTCCATTGTTCTTAATCTTTGTCTCTCCCCGGTTTTGATGGGGGGCATGGGGTTTAAAGGCCTTGCATTGTCGGTTTCAATCGCTTCCATGGCCGGCTTTGGCGTGTTGTTCATCTGCTCTGCCGGAACCCTGTCCAGAAAGCCTATGATTGTTTCCGCTTGCAGAGCTCTTTTTTTATCTGTTATAATGTTTTTTCTTGTTCGCTGGGCTGCCGGATTGATCATAACAGAGGAATCCGGTAAATGGGTGCTTGGGGGCGGATTACTTGTCTGCATTCTTTTGGGTGTGGTTTTCTTTCTATTGGCGGGTATCCTTACTGCAAGTCCTGAACTTAAAATGATAAAAAAAATATTCAGCAAAGAATAAAGCCAATGACCCTATTTGAAAAAGCAGGATTTTACGTGGGCATCCTGTTGACCCTGGTGTTGCTGCTCCTGATTTTTTTTTCAAAAAACGGGATCATGGATTATGGAAATCTGAAAAAACAAGAAGCAGAAATTGCTGTACAGGCTGCCCAAGCGGAAAAGGAAAACCGGAAAATTGAAAAAGAAATCAATAGTTTGAAGCATGATATGAATTACATTAAACACCTGGCCAAGCATGAACATGAGATGGCAGAGCCAGGTGAGCTTATTTTTAAGAATGCCTCTGAGAGAAAGGACACCAAGCCATGAATCAGAAATTCAACACCCTGGAACTTGCCAGAATTTATGAAGCCCAGGGGTATCTTCAGGATGCCTTTGAAATGTACCAGGCCCTTGCAGAGGAGAGCCGGGAAAGGGTTCCTGAAATTAATGCCGGAATGCGCCGGATGGAAGCCGCCCTTCAAAGACAGGGGAATCCGGATGTAACTGACCTTGAATCAGTTCAAAAGAACCTGCCCGGGAGGAAAACGGCGTATCTTCTGGAACAATGGTTCATGCTCATGGTGTTAGAAGGAAGAGTTGGCCGGGTAACGTCCATAAAATCACAGCTAAGGGGCCATGCCGGCTGAAGCAATGATAAAAAAAGATTATTACGGGGTTCTTATTCTGATGGTCATTGCCATTGTCCTTTCATTGGGAGTGAACCATTTTTCTTCTTCAGGCATTGCACTGATCGGCCAGTGGGACGGGGAAAAAGGCGTGGTCACGGCAAAATCCAAACAGGATACCGTGGATAGCGAGATTGAGATTAACAATCCTTTGCGGGTCCGGCAGATGATCGACAAGGGGGAGGTTGTTGTTCTGGATGTCCGATCAAAGGACGTCTATGACGCGGGCCATCTTCCCGGGGCATTTTCCTTTCCCCTGGCGGAGTTTGACGCGGTTTTCCCGAAGCTTTTGGATCTTGTAAAAAAAGATTCTGCGATACTGGTCTATTGCTCCGGGATTGACTGCTCGGATAGTCACACATTTGCAGGACAGCTTCTGGCATTTAAATTCACACAGGTGAGGGTCTATGCCGGCGGGTTCAGGGAATGGCAGGAAATGGGATTTGAAATAGAGAAAAATGAAAAATAACAAACAGGGATGGCCCAACTGGATTCACTGGCTCCTCCGTCTTCTTCTCGGACTGACCTTTATCTGGGCAAGCTTGGATAAAATGGTAAATCCAGGGGATTTTGCCAGAATTATCTATGGATATGGGGTGTTTCCGGGAATCGGCATCAATATTATCGCCATCGTACTTCCCTATGTTGAATTTCTGGCCGGCACCTGCCTGGTCACAGGAATTGCGCCAAGACCATCCCTATTGATCATTAACGGCCTTCTGGCGGCATTTATTTTCTTGATCGGGTTTAACCTGTTCCGGGGACATGCCTTTGACTGCGGCTGTTTTTCTGTGACAGATACCCAGGGCACTGAAGCTGCATGGTCTCTTCTGGTCCGGGATCTTCTCCTGCTTTTGGCCGGCGGTTACCTTTGGACCCAGTTTAAACGCCCGGACAATACGTAAAAAAAATTTTAGACAACAACCGGCGCTATTTCATCCGGACAATGCGGAAGCCCAGGCTGTTTCTTTTTGCAAAGGGCTTATAATAACTTCGGTATGCACTTCTCTGGTATTTGCCGGTCTGGTGCCATCCTCCGCCCCGGATGATCCGGTGGTTTCCTTTTTTTTCAAGGGGATCAACAATATTGTCCTGGTAGGTGTCTGTGATGACCCCGACCTTTGCCTTCCAGATATTTCGCCATTCACAGGTATCCAGAACCCATTCCTGCACATTGCCGTGCATGTCGTAAAGTCCCCATTTGTTGGGTTTTCTGGTTTTGACCGGATGGGGTTTGAAATCCCGTGCCGGGCTTTGAAGACCTGATGTATAACAATACCAGGCCACGTCCACCAGGGCAGGTTCAGGGTCATTGCAGGAGAAAGTGGTGATGGGACCCTGGGTAAAGGCTTGGGTGCTGCCGGCCCTGCAGGCATATTCCCATTCGGCTTCCGTGGGAAGCCGGTATCGGTTGGTTTGCTCCCATTTGTTCAAAAAAGAGATAAACTGCATGGCCTGGTCCCATGAAACAGAATCCACAGGATAGGTATCCCCCAATTTAAATGAGGAGGGATTTGGGGACACCAGTCGGTTCCACTCTCCCTGGGTGACCTCGGCTTCCCCCATGTAAAAATCATTTGAGATGACCACCCGGTGCTGGGTTTCATTCCATTGCCGCCCTTTTTCAGATTCAGGACTGCCCATGGTAAAACTGCCGGCCGGAATCAGGACAAACCGCATACCCAGTTTGTTGGTATAAATTTCCTGGGCAGTGCAGTGTCCTGCCTGTAATAAAAGAAGAACAAGACCCCAGAAAACAAGGGGAAGAAATTTTAAGCTGTTATACTGCTTCATATCATTATCCTGGCTTTGAGTGTCACCTGTTTTTGTCTTCACGAACTCTAACATACTCATCGGCCCGTGTTCAATACCGCATTTATATATATTTTGTGTTACCCATTTGAAAAAATGTGCCCAGATGATATGAAGGAAGATCAAGGACTAATACTTTAGACAGGAGCTGCAGGATGAAACCAAAAGACCAACCAGAGTCAAAGATATCCACTACACAGACCAATACCAATCAGAAGCGGGACCCCAGAAGTTCTGAGGAAATGGACATGGGATCTTCCCTATTGAAAAAAAATGAGTTTACAATGATTATAGCAGGGGCTTTGGTTGTCACGATTATTGTTTTTCTTATTTTCTTCAAGTCTTCGGGACCCAAACCCCATGCCCTGCCTTCGACCACTTCACCCAGCGGGAATGGCGGGGAAACCATTGATATGGAGAGACGGATCCAGGCCATTGAATCTGTTTTGGAAAAACTTCAGACCCAGGGGCCTGCTTCCTCCGGGGAAACACCTGAAGCCCAGGCAGAACTGACGACGCTTGGGCAGAAGGTCCAGCGAATTGAAACCTCGGTTTCCGTTAAATTTGATTCCCTTACCGAAAGAATGGGAAATTTGGAAAAAGAACTCAGCCTCCTTGATCAAAAAATGGTGACAGCTCCCCCCGCGGCCAAGGTTGTCTCTTCTGAAACCGCCCCCCAAAGAATATTGGCGAAAACACCTGTCAAAAAAACAGCCGAAAAACCTGAGAAAAAACCGTCCATGTTTCATACGGTTCAGAAAGGGGAAACCCTCTGGAGTATTTCCCAAAAGTATAAGACCAGTGTGGCGGTTATCAGGAAGCTGAACAATATGTCGCCCGATGCCACGATTTATCCGGGGAGCAATCTTTTGGTCAGATAGATCGGATTTTGTGAATAAAAGCGGTTACTTTTTTCATGTCTTTGAGTCCATGGGCCTTTTCCACTCCAGAGGAGACATCCACTGCCATGGGGTTTGCAATCTGGAGGGCTTTCTGGATGTTTTCAGGCGTAAGCCCGCCTGCCAGCATCAGGGGCAGGCGGGTGTTCAGCCCTGCGGATACACCATAATCCCATGTTTCGGCATTGCCTCCGGGAAGGATGCCGTTGCCGTATTCCGCAAGACCAAAAGAGGCCGCTTCATATAGGTGGGCATCGGACAGATCCGGTTTTCGGGTCGCAAACAGGGCCTTGATGACGCAAAGATTTTGTTCTGCCAGTTGTTTTACCAGTGTTGGGGATTCTTGCCCATGGAGTTGAACCCCAGTGAGACCGCAGTGTTCAACCCGTTCCATGATGAATTCAAAGGATTCGTCCACAAACACGCCGCAGGTCAGGATATGGGCGGGAAGAACCCGGTTGACGGACCTTGCCGTTTCCATTGATACGTTTCTGGGGCTTTTTTCAAAAAAGACAAGACCAATGGCATCGGCACCGGCCCGGGCACAGGCCAGGGCATTTTCCGGCCGGGTCAGACCGCAGATTTTGATCAGGGGCCTGTGGCCGGGAAGGGAAACTGAAAGCTGTTTCAATGGGGGGGGGGCTTTCGGCAAAGGGATCGGATAAAGGCTTTGGTGTCTTCGGCCCTGACAATGCTTTCTCCCACCAAAAAATTATAAATAGTCTGGTCCAGTCCTTTTTCGATGTCTTGTCTGTTTGAAATTCCCGAGGCCTCCACGGGAATGATATCTTTGGGGAAAATTTTTACCACCCGCTGGGCAATGGTGGGATCGGTTTTAAGGGTTTGAAGGTTCCGGTTGTTGATGCCCACCACCCTGGCGCCTGCGGTATAGGCCTGTTCAAATTCCCACTCGGAATTTATTTCCACCAAAGGTTCCATGCCAAGCTCCCGGATAAGGCCGGTATAGTCTTTCTGCTGCTTTTTTGACAGCAGGGTGGTGATCAGCAGGATGGCGGCTGCTCCGGCCTTTTTGCCCTCAAAGATCTGATACTCATGGATGATAAAATCCTTTCTGAGTACCGGCAGGTCTGTGGTCCTGCAGGCAAGTGCAAGGTCGGCGAGGCTGCCTTTGAAATAGCAGGGTTCGGTGAGGACGGAAATGGCCCTGGCCCCGGATTGGGTATAGCGTTCAACATAGGTCGCCACATCCAGATCCGGCCGTATATCTCCCTTTGACGGCGAGGCTTTTTTAATTTCCGCAATGATGCCCACCTGGTCCCTGGAACTTTTTGCCATGGCAGACAGAAAATCGGGCGGAACCCTTGTCTGCTCGGCATCACGGCGCAATGCTTTCAGGGGGATGGCCGATTTATGGCGGTCTATTTCCTCCTGCTTGACAGCCGCCATTTTCCTTAAAAATCCTTCCACTTTCATCCTAGCCGTTCTCCTGTGTGTATTGGACCAAAAGCCTAAGTTTTTCCAAGGCCTTGCCCGAATCAATGGCTTCTTTTGAAAGGGCGATCCCCTGTTCAAGGGTCTGGGCAACATTGGCTGCCACAAGGCCGGCTCCTGAATTGACCAGGACAATATCGCGTTTGGGGCCCTTTTCCCCCTTTAGAATTGCCCGGATAATGGCGGCATTATCCTTAACATCGCCGCCTTTGAGGTCCTTGGGATCCGCATAATCGTTAAAATAGTTCAGCGGATCCAGGTCATAGGATTTAATGGTGTTGTCCTTGAGTTCCGATACCCGTGTCAGCGTGGTGGTGGTGATTTCGTCCATTCCGTCGTGGCCATGGACCACAAAGGCGCGTTCCACCCCAAGAAGCTTGAGGGCACTGGCAAACATTTCCGTGAGAGCCGGAGCATAAACGCCCAGGATCTGGCAGGAGGCCGCCGCCGGATTGGTCAAAGGTCCCAGCATATTGAAAATGCTGCGGATACCGCACTCTTTCCTTGCCTTGCCGGCATATTTCATGGACCCGTGGTACATGGGGGCAAACATGAAGCCTATGCCGATGTCGTTGATGGCCTCTTCCACAATTTCAGGATCCGTATTCAGGTTGACGCCCAGGGCCTCTAAAACATCGGCACTGCCGCATTTGCTGGAAATGCTCCTGTTGCCGTGCTTGGCCACGGTGACACCTGCGCCTGCCACCACAAAGGCTGCGGTGGTGGAAATATTGAAAGAACCCGAGGCATCTCCGCCGGTGCCGCAGGTATCAATCACCTTTTTGGACAGGGCCTGGATGCGGACGGCCTTGCGCCGCATGGCACGGGCAGCCCCTGCCAGTTCTTCAAAGGTTTCCCCCTTGGTGGCCAGGGCTGCCATGAACGCCCCGATCTGGCTTTCTGTGATCGTACCTGAAAAGATATCGGTCAGCATGGAGGCCATGCGTTCCTGGTCAAGATCCTTGCCTGAAATAATGGTGTTGAGGTTGGCGGTAAAACTCATGTCATGCTCCTTTGATAAAGTTGCGGATCAGCCGCTTTCCCACGGTGGTCATAAAGGATTCCGGGTGGAATTGGACGCCCTGGGTGGGGTGGGATTTGTGGCGGATACCCATGATCTCGCCGTCTTCTGTCCTGGCCGTAACCACAAGGCAATCGGGCAGATCCTCTTCCCGGACTGCCAGGGAATGATAGCGCATGACGGAAAAGGGTTTTTTCAGTCCTGAAAAAATATGTTCACCGTCGGCAGTCACAGTGGAGGTTTTGCCGTGCATGATCCGTTTGGCATGGACAATGGTTCCACCGAAGCTCTGGGCAATGGTCTGGTGGCCCAGGCATACCCCTAAAATGGGAATAATACCGGACAATTGTTTGACCACCTCCAACGAAATCCCTGCATCTTCAGGTCTTCCGGGTCCCGGCGAGATCACGATGGCCCCTGGATTTAATGCCAGAAGTGCTTCCACGCTGATTTTGTCGTTTCTGAAAACCGTAACTTCGGCTCCTGTGTGGAGAACATAGTGGACCAGATTGAATGTAAAAGAATCATAATTATCAATAATGGCGACCTGCATTTATCTGCCTCCGTTAATATTTGAAAGGGCGAGTTTTAAAGCGGTTTCAACGCTCTTTGCCTTGTTTTTGCACTCGTCAAGCTCTGTTTTTGGATCCGAGTCATGGACAATCCCCGCACCGGCCTGGACGGTGAGGGTTTCGTTTTCCATAACAGCCGTGCGGATGGTGATGGCAAAATCCATATTTCCGGTAAAGGAAATATACCCGATCGCCCCACCATAAACTCCCCTGGGGTACTTTTCAAGTTCTGAAATGATTTCCATGGCCCGTATTTTGGGAGCCCCGGACAGGGTGCCTGCCGGAAAGGTGGCCTTGAACAGGTCAAAGGCATCGCAGTCTTGTTTCAGATCGCAGGTGATATTGGAGACCAGATGCATGACATGGGAATAGCGTTCGATGACCATGGTGTCGGTGACCTGGACGGTTCCGGCTTCGGCAACCCTTCCAAGATCGTTGCGGCCCAGATCAATAAGCATGACATGTTCAGCCCTTTCTTTTTCATCATTCAGGAGTTCGTCGGCCAGGGCGCGGTCCTGCTGTTCGTTTGCTCCCCTTGGCCTTGTGCCGGCAATGGGCCGCAGGGTGGCAATTTTGTTTTCCAGCCGAACCATGGTTTCAGGGGATGAGCCGGCGATCACCCGGCCGGGAAAATTCATGAAAAACATATAGGGGGAGGGGTTGATATACCGCTGGGCCCTGTAGATGAGAATCGGGTCTATCCGGGTGTCGCAGGAAAAGGGCTGGGAATAGACCGCCTGGAAAATATTGCCTTCCACAATATGGGCTTTGATGGTTTCAACTCCCGAAAGGTATTCGGCTTGAGGTGTTTGGGAGGTAAAACGGACATTTTCTTGTTTTGGGTAAACCGGTTTTATAAAGGGCTGATTGATTTTGTCCACAAGGGTCGCAAGGTCTGCCTGAGCAGCGTCATAGGTTTTTCCCGGATCACCCGGTCGGGCCGATGGATCCGGCAGATAGCAGATTTTTACGCAGGTAAGGGTCTGTTTCATGTTGTCAAAGATGATCATCTGATCGGGTATGATAAAATGCCCATAGGGCGTATCCTCGGGCAGGCTGACCGGTATCTCTTCGAAAAAGGAGACCATCTCATAGGTAAAATATCCGGTAAGCCCGCTCCAGAACCTGGGAAGGTCAGGAATATCGGCAGGCCTATACCCATTGATCAGTGTCCGCATTACCTCCAGGGGGTCCTTTTTATGGAAAATTTTTTCCTGGTTGGTTTGGGTGGTGATCGCCACATGGTCCTTGAATATCTTGACGTTTCCAAAGGCAGATACCCCTAAAAAACTATACCGGGCCCATCTTTCCCCGCCTTCCACACTTTCCAGCAAAAAGCTTTCCTTGTTTTTGTCATAGCATTTCTGCAAAAGGGTGACAGGGGTATCCATATCCGCCAATACCCTTGTACAGACCGGAATCACATTGGCTGTCTTTGCAAGTTCAATAAAGGTTTCTCTATCGGGAAATTGTTTTAAAATCATGGTGTCGTTCCTCAAGGGTCCATCAATAAAAAAAAGGCATGCAGGTCATTTATGTATGCAGCCTTTTCCGGGTGACTGCAACAGCTTTTTGGATCGGCTGCTGCATTGGTCGTGTGTTTAGAGGGTCAAACAAAAGTTCAAAGCAGCAGCAACCGCCATATCGGCCAGGCTTGCCACTGAAAAATCCCATTGTTTTCTGATTGAAAGTGTTCCATCAAATTGCCCTGATTAAAATTGGTAGAGTAGTATTTAATGGATTTGAGACGGCATGTCAATACAAATGTTTCTATATGTAGAAACAAAATGTTTTGGACATAGGGCTGTTTTTTTGTGATTCCCATGGGGTAAAAAAAATTTTTCAAGTGTGGATTCGGACCAAATATGATAGGTTCAAGGCTGAATTTAAAAAAAATTAAAGAGGATAAGGTGTTTATGCTGTTGCTCTTTCCCCCGGTTGCAAAACCCTGTGAACCCCCTGCAGGGGTGGCATTGTTATGTGCAGCGTTGAAGGATCACGGATTGCCCTGCACGGTATATGATGCCAGTGTCGAAGGCTTGATGTACCTAATTCAATCGGATCATGATGCACGCGATTCCTGGTCTTTGCGAGCAAAGAAGAACCGGGATCTTATTTTATCGGATTTGAAAACCCCTGGGCTTTATACCAATGTGGACCGCTATCACCAGCGGGTGTACGACCTGAACAGACTTGTGGCAACGGCCGTGGATCAAACCCGGTTTAAGATCAGCCTGAGTGATTATTCCGATAACAGGCTCTCGTCCGTGGACAGCCGGGATCTTCTGAAAAGTGCTGCCTTTTACGGGGAAAATCCCTTTTATCTGTTTTTTGAAGAAAAAATCCGACCCCTGATTCTGGCCTCTGATTCACAATATGTGGGGATTTCCCTTTGTTATCTGAACCAGGCCCTTGTCAGTTTTGCCCTGGCCGGCTGGATAAAAGAAAATTTTAAAGAAAAAAAACTGATCATGGGCGGAGGGCTTGTTTCTTCATGGATGAGCCGGCCCGGATTCGGAGGGGGGCGTGACAATCCTTTTTCAGATTTAATTGACGTGATGATCAAAGGGGAGGGCGAGCAGAAGCTTCTGACGCTTCTTGGGGTTCCTGACACCCTGCAAAAACACTATGTGCCCGATTACGGATTTGCAAAAAACCATGCCTACCTGGCACCTGGGACGATTCTTCCCTTCAGGGCGTCCATTGGCTGCTATTGGCGCAAATGCCGTTTTTGTCCGGAAAAAGCGGAAACCCGTCCCTATTCCACCCAGCGGGCTGTAAAGGTTTTGGCAGACCTGAAAAAAATGACCCGCAAATATGCTCCCGATTATGTCCATTTTATTGACAATGCTGTTACCCCGGCCTTTTTAAGAACATTGTCCGAAACCCGATTGGGCTTTAAATGGTACGGATTTGTGCGGTTTGAACGGGAGTTTTTAAGCCTTGATTTCTGTCATGCTTTAAAGAAAAGCGGATGTGAAATGCTCAAACTGGGTCTTGAATCCGGGGATCAGAAGGTGCTGGACCAGATGAACAAGGGAACCGATCTTGCCATGGTTTCCACGACCCTTAAAAATCTTAAGCTTGCAGGGATTCTAACCTATGTATACCTCTTGTTCGGCACCAGTTTTGAAGATGAGACGGCTGCCCGTAAAACCCTTGATTATATTCAGGGTCACAAGGCGGACATTGATTATTTGAACCTGGCGGTTTTCAATTTGCCCAAATTCAGTGAAGATGCAGATGAATTGGATACCTATGAATTTTACCACGGGGATCTGTCTTTGTATTTGAATTTTTTTCATCCCATGGGCTGGGAGCGGCGAAAGGTGAAAAATTTTTTAAACAGGGTCTTTAAAAAACAATTGGCCATCGGATCGGAATTCAGGAAAAACCCCGCCTTTTTTTCATCCAACCATGCCATGCTGTTCAATTGTTTGGAGGATGCAACATGATTGCAGAGATCGTTTCCACCGGAGATGAGGTCCTTTTGGGCGATATCCTTGACACCAACAGCCGGTTCTTGTGTGAACAGCTTAAACTCATGGGGGTTCGGGTCCGGCAGATTACGGCGGTGGGAGATGAAGTGGCAGATATCGGCACTACCCTGGAAAAAATTGCCCGAAGAGCCGATGTCTGCCTTGTCACAGGCGGTCTCGGACCCACCCTGGATGATGTGACAGCCCTTGCCTGTGCCCGGGCTTCGGGTGAGAAAATGGTTTTAAATCCTCGGGCCCTTGAAACCATGACAGCCTATTTTAAAAAAAGAGGGTTTGAACTTACCCGGGAAAACAAAAAACAGGCCATGCTGCCGGCTTCGGCCAACGTTCTGGTCAATTTGAACGGAACGGCTCCCGGGTTTTTTATGTTTTGGGATCAATGCTGGTTCTTTTTTATGCCCGGGGTGCCCTCTGAAATGAAACCCATGTTTGAAGGCGGGGTCAAACCAAGGCTTCTGGACATCTTTGGGTTGAAAACTAAAATTTTCATTGAACGGCTTACCCTTTTTGGGCTGCCGGAATCCCGGGCCGGGGTGCTGCTCCAAGGGTTTGAAAACAATTTTCCGGATATGCGTCTTGGGTTCCGGGCCCATTTCCCCTTCATTGAAGTAAAGATACTATACACAGGGGAAAGCAACACCATTGAGAGCCTGGAAAAAAAGATGACCGATGCCCGGGAGTGGGTGGTTTTAAGACTTGAAAACAAGGTGGTTTCCCTTACCGGTCAAAGTCTTGAGCAGGAAGTGGGGCTGCTTTTAAAAGAAAAAAATCACACCCTGGCCATTGCCGAGTCCTGCACCGGCGGACTTGTTTCAAATCTGGTAACCGATGTGCCCGGCAGTTCGGATTATTTTCTCTTTTCTGCCATTACCTATTCCAATGGGGCCAAAGAGACTATTTTAAAGGTCAATAAAAAGAGTCTTGAGGCCCACGGTGCTGTCCATGAACAGACGGCACTTGAAATGGCAAGGGGGGTAAAAAAAGTATCTGATGCCGATTGGGGCATTTCCACCACCGGAATTGCCGGGCCTTCCGGGGGCACACCGGACAAACCAGTGGGAACGGTCTGCATCGGTATTGCGGGGCCGGGTATTGAAACAGCCAAACGCTATACCTTCAATTTTGGAACCCGGGCTGAAAACAAAAAAATGTTTGCTGCCGCGGCACTGGAAGTATTGAGACGTCATCTTATGGGGCATACCCCCTCATTAATTGTATAATGGGAGATCCTTTTATGCGTATTCTTCAAACCCTTCTGGTTCTGGCCATTCTCAATGGCCCCATGGTACAGGTTTCACTGCTCCAGGCCAGGGAGCCTTCTCCGGCACGGGTGGTCACTTCAGAAATTGTTGTTGAAAAGATTGCCCAGAGCCACTCTTTTATCGGCACCCTTTATTATGAACGCATCAGCCATGTTTCTTCCGAGGTTTCCGGGCTTGTAGATAAAATAAGCGTCCGGACCGGAGACCGGGTGAATATGGGGGATCCCCTGGTTTATCTGGATACGGAAATACTGGAAAAGGAAATCGTATTTCAGCAGAATCAGATCGAGCTGGCCGGGCTAAATATCCGTCATGCACAGGTGAATTTTGACCGAATGGCCGCCCTGCGCAAAAACAATTCCGTCAGTGAACGGGATTATGATGATGCCAGATTTGTTCATCAAGAGGCCCTGTTGAAAAAATTTTCTGCCCAGACCCTGCTTGAAAAACTATGGATACAAAAGAGGAAAAGCATTATCAATACCCCATTTGACGGCATTGTTCTTGAAAAAAATGTGGATTCAGGGGACTGGGTTCACCAGGGAAAGCCGTTGATGGACATCGGATCTGTCAATGATTTGTTTGTAAGGGTGCCCATAGCGGAAACCTTGCTCCGGTTTGTTTCCATCGGCCAAAGCGTTCCGGTCGTGATCAATGCTCTGGACAAAGAAATGACCGGGACCATCGAAAATCTGTCTCCCACAGCAGATGCAAAAACCAAAAACATTTTTTTAAAAATACGGATACCCATGTTAACCCGGGTGGCCCGGAATATGTCAGCCACCGTGGGGATTGCCACGGGCATCAGTCAAAACCTTTCAATGATTCCACGGGATGCATTGATCCGTTTCCAGGGAAATGATTTTGTCTATACCGTCCAGGATAAAAAGGCGGTCAGGCTGCCGGTGCATATCGTGGCCTATCAACCGGACAGGGTGGGGGCCGACAATGCCCATTTTACCGATGGGATGCCCATTGTTGTGGATGGAAACGAACGCCTGCGACCGGGTCAGACGGTTGTTATTGTGGACAATAAATCTGGAGAAAAATAGATGGATATTATCCGTTTTTTTATCCATAAGCCTGTCACGGTGGCAGTGGGTGTTATCCTGACGGTGATGTTCGGTCTTATCGGGTTTGCAAAACTTCCGGTTCAGCTGACCCCGGATGTGGAAACCCCCTTGATTACCGTGAACACCGTCTGGTATGGGGCCACCCCCTATGAAATTGAAAAAGAGATCATCGAAAAGCAGGAAAAGGCTCTCAAAGGACTCCAGGGACTCACCAAAATGGAGAGTTCCAGTTACAACGGCTTTGGTGCCATTACCCTGTCATTTAAAATCGGCACAAATCTTGATGACGCCCTTCTCAGGGTGTCAAACAAGATGGCCGAGGTGGGCAATTATCCGGAAAATGTCACCAAACCCACCATCGAGTCATCGGGTGCCAACAGCTCCCCTGTCATCTGGATGGTTCTAAAGACCCAAAAGGACAGCCCCCAGCAGATTAATCAGTTCAAGACCTTTTTTGAGGACAATGTCCGGCAGCATCTGGAGCGAATTGAAGGGGTTGGGTCTCTTCTGGTATTCGGCGGCACAGATTCGACCCTGGAAGTGATCCTGGATGCCGAAAAAATGGCCCGGTATAATGTGACGATCAAGCAGATAATGGAAGCTGTTCGCAGGGCAAACCAGAATGTTTCCGCAGGTATTCTCGGAATGGCCAAGAAAAATTACCGCATCAGAACCGTCAGCCAGTTTCAAACCCCGGAGGATGCCCTGGATGTGGTGATTTTTGATGATGGGTTAAAGCGGGTGTATCTGCGGGATGTGGCCCGGGTGGAAAAAGGATATAAAAAAGAAGAGGCTTCGGTCCTGCACACGGGTGTTCAGGTCATCGTGGTGGGTGTCAGAAAGGAAAAAGGCGCCAATGTTCTGCATATGACCGATGCCGTGGAAGCAGCGCTTTCCCATTTGAACAAAACCCTTCTTGGCCCCAATAAACTGAGCCTGGAAATGGTGTATGACCAGCGCCCCTATATTCACACCGCCACACAATTGGTGAAACGCAATATTCTCATCGGCAGCCTGCTGGCCATCTGCGTCCTGTTGATTTTTTTAAGAAGCCTGCGGGCGACGCTGATTACCGGGATTGCCATTCCCATTTCAGCTATCGGCTGTTTTGTCTTTTTATGGCTTCTGGGAAGAAACCTGAATATTGTGAGCATGGCCGGGATATCATTTGCCATTGGCATGCTGGTGGACAATTCCATTGTGGTGCTTGAGAATATTGACCGGCACCGAAAGCTGGGGAAAACAGCGTTTAATGCCGCCTATGAAGGCACCAAAGAAGTATGGGGGGCAGTGCTTGCCTCCACCGCCACCACCATGGCTGTTTTTTTGCCGGTTATTTTTATCCAGGAAGAGGCAGGACAATTGTTCAGGGACATTGCCATTGCCATTTCAGCTTCCATTTTTTTAAGCCTCCTTGTTTCTGTATCGGTTATCCCCACCCTGTTTCATCTCTTTTACAGGAAAAAAACCGATTCCGGGGCAGAAGCCGATGTAAGCCCCAAGACCAATGGGCTGCAAAAGAGCATTGTCGGTCCTTTTTTGGCAGGGGTTCTCATGGGATTGAGCAATTTGTGCATGAAAAATGGTGTGACCCGGCTGACCACTGTTTTTTTGTTTTCCGCGCTGTCCATTGGTATGATTTTCCGGCTGCTGCCAAGTGCCGAATATTTGCCCCAGGGCAATAGAAATCTTATTTTAAACATCCTCATTCCCCCGCCGGGGTATTCAGTGGAAAAGCTCAAAAGTATCGGAAAATACATATACAAGGAAAGCGAGCCCTATTTTATGGAAGATAACAAGGACGGGTTTCCCCAGATTAAGCATATGTTTTTTGTGGGGGCCGACCGTATCACGCTTTTTGGCGGGATCAGCACCCATGAAACCCGTGCTTCCGAACTGATTCCCCTTTTCAGTCGGATCATGGCTTCCATCCCCGGGGTTTTCGGGGTGAGCATCCAGGCCGGGATTTTTGAATCGGGTATCGGCAAAGGCAGAACCGTGGACGTCAATATTTCAGGAGAGAATATCCATGATATTATCCAGGCCTCCTTATCCTTGTTCCAGGCCATCAGTTCCGGCATGGAAAATACCCAGATCCGTCCGGTGCCCTCCCTTGAAGCCAGCTATCCTGAAGCCAACATCATCCCCAATCGGGAGAAACTTGCGGCCAATGGCCTGACGCCAAGCGACCTTGGGGTTTATGTGGATATCCTCATGGACGGCCGCAAAATTGAAGAATACCGCCCCGAAGGAATCAAACAGGTAGATCTGGTACTCAAAGGCCTGGACGCTTCGGGTAATTCCCCGGAAGATATTTTAAACAGCACCATTGCCAACAGCTTTGGGAATCTGATCCAGATCCGGGATGTGGCAGCCATTTCCTATGGCGAGGGCATGCCCCAGATCAATCACCTGGAGCGGGACCGCACCATTACCCTCCAGGTAACCCCGCCTGCAGATCTTGCCCTTCAGGCGGCACTGGAACGTATCGAGAATGAGATTGTTCCGTCCTTAAAAAGTCAGGGAAAACTTGCGAATGTCAAGGTGGGTGTGGGCGGCAATGCAGATAAACTGATCCAGACCCGCAAGGCCCTTCAGTGGAACCTTCTGCTGGCGTTGATCATCACCTACCTGCTCATGGCGGCTTTGTTTGAAAATTTTTTGTATCCGTTTATTATTCTTTTTACCGTTCCCCTTGCTGCGGCCGGCGGTTTTACAGGGCTATGGGCGGTCAATGCCCATATTGCCCCCCAGGGCTTTGATGTCCTGAGCATGCTGGGGTTTATCATTCTCATCGGCACGGTTGTGAACAACGCGATTCTCATTGTTCACCAATCATTGAACAATGTCCGGTACAATGGGCTGGTGGGAAAAGAGGCGGTATCAGACGCGGTTCAAACCCGTATCCGGCCCATTTTCATGTCAGCCACCACAAGTCTTCTGGCCATGCTGCCCATGGTCGTTTCAACGGGTTCCGGAAGTGAGCTATATCGGGGCCTTGGCTCAATTCTCCTGGGGGGCCTTGCCATGTCAACACTCTTTACCCTTTTTGTGATCCCCTCCCTTCTGGTGTTTGTTATTGGCTTTGAAAACAAAAAAACAGAATCTTAGCTTGGTTTTTTATGGGAAGTTTTATGGAGAAAAACTCAAGAGATGGAAAAAATGGCCTTTATATCCTGGCCCTTGTTTTATTGGCCGGCCCTTTTTATGTGAATGATTTTGCAAACCTGTATGTCAAAAGCTGGCCCTGGTGGTTGTTTATTGACTATGCGGGTGTAAAGTTTTTTCCCCTGGCCGTTGTGTTCTGGATGATCCACAGCAAAAAAATGAAAGCAAACCAGTTTGGTCTTGAAACCGCCTGTGGTGTGTCTTTTGTCCTTGTGGTCGTCGTTGTCACCCTGGCCGGGACCCTGATCGACCAGAATTTTTATCCATTGATCTCGACATTCCCTGGTTATAAAGCTCTTGGCAGTATGCCACAGATTGGAAATATTGTTTGGAACTGGGTGGACCTGACCTTTGGTCTGTTCATGGTGGGGGTCTGTGAAGAATTGGTTTTCCGCGGTTTTTTGCACACATTTCTAGGTCGGTATTTCAAGCGTTCTTGGGTTATTCTCGTCATTTCATCCGTTGCCTTTGGTCTTATTCACTGGAGTCTGGGGCTGCATGCCGTGGTTGTCACCTCAATTATCGGTGCTCTTTTCATGGGCTTTTATTTAAAAACCCGCTCCCTTCCGGCCATTATGATAGCTCATTTTTTGATCAATTTTATTGATTTTGCAGGGGTCATTCCCAAATCGCTCTTCAGATTCGTTTGATGATAATCGAAAAATATACGCAAACCAGTCCAAAGCCTCCCGGCAAAATTCAGCCTGGTGCTCTTTGGATGTCATCTGATGATCCCCGCCCTCGTGGATAATCTTTCGTTTGGGAGACTGGATACGGGCATACATATCATGGGCGTTGGAAACCGGTACCACCTCATCGGCATCTCCGTGGAAGATCAGTATGTGGTGGAGCCGCCTTGTTTTGTCCAGAACATTAAAGAGCAGGTTTTTTTCAAAAAAACTCAAAGGAAGGGCAGGCCGGTTGCCATTGGCGTGGACGGGAATATTTTCGATGGTTCTGCTTTGTACCGGGGCCGAACAGAGAACGCCTCCGCAAACCTTGGCGCCCATGGCCCCAAGGGATTCCCAGGCATTTATGCAGGTGGCGCCTCCCATGCTGGAACCAAAGAGTCCCAGCATGGGGGATGTGAGGTTTAAATTCAAGGTGTGGCGAACTGCTCCCAGATAGTCCCGGGTTCTTTGTCCAAGGGAGGTGTCTGTTAAAAAATTTCCCTGGCTTTTGCCGCAGCCCCGGTGATCAAACCGGAAAAATGCCATCCCGTTTTCCGGCAGAATACGCGCCAAAACCATTTGTTTGGCAGAAGATTTGCTTCCCTCAAGGCCATGGGACCCCACTACCAGAGGGGGGGTCTCGATATCCGGAAGGTGGAGGTTGCCTTTCAGTGTTAGCCCGTCCACCTGAAAATCAATTTTTTTAATTATGGTTTTCATGGTTGTCTTTATGCCATTAAATCCGTATAATATCAAGTTTTTGAAAACAGAATACTGCTAATAATATTTTAAAAGAATGAAATCTTTATGTCCATAAACAAAAGAAAAACCTATGAACTTGAGATCATTGACATTGCCTATGGCGGCAAGGGGCTGGCAAAGCCCGACGGGTTTCCCGTGTTTATTGATCGGTGTGTGCCCGGCGATACCGTGTTTGTCAAAATTACCAAAAAGAAAAAATCCTGGGCAGAAGGAAAGCTGATTCAGATCTTAAAACCATCCGAGATTCGCCAGGAGGGCAGATGCCGGTATTGCAATTATTGCGGCGGATGCAAGTGGCAGCAGATTCCCTATGGGCTTCAGCTTGAATATAAAAAAAGACATGTCACAGACGCTGTTGAGCACATCGGCAGGTTGAAGGGGGTTCCCGTCACCGACGTGATTGCCTCTGACCCGATCTATGAATACCGGAACAAGATGGAATTTTCATGTTCTTCCCAGCGCTGGCTGATGCCAGAGGAACTTGAAGACGAGACCATTAAAAAAGATTTCGGTATCGGCCTCCATGTGCCCGGCACCTTTGACAAGGTCATTGATATCAAACAATGCGAAATAATGCCGTCCCTGGGAAATCATATTCTGGAGGATGTCAGGGCCTTTATAAAAGAATCCGGGCTCCCGGCCTATAATCTTAAAACCCACCAAGGGTTCTGGCGGTTTCTCATGCTGCGCCATTCAGTGGCCCTTGACCAATGGATGGTCAATATTGTTACCCGAAATAAAAACCTTGATATGGTATTTAAACTGGGGCAACACCTGGCCCAAAAATATCCCGCCATTCATTCTGTTCTCAACAACATAACAGATTCAAAGTCCGGGGTGTCAACGGGAAAAGAAGAAGTGCTCATCCATGGCCAGGACCATATTACGGAAAGACTGGGTGGGTTTGTCTTTAAAATTTCAGCCAACTCTTTTTTCCAGACCAACACCCGGTCCTGCGAAAAATTATATGCAAAGGTTGCTCAATATGCGGATCTGACCGGAAAGGAGACGGTCCTGGATCTGTATTCCGGAACCGGTACGATTCCCATCTGGCTGTCCGGGAACGCCAAAAGGGTCTTTGGTATTGAGATCGTAGCATCTGCCGTCATTGATGCACGAAAGAATGCCCACTTGAATAAGATCGAAAATTGTGAGTTTCTCCAAGGGGATATTAAAAATGTACTGCCAACCCTTGCCCAGAAGCCGGACGTGGTCATTATTGATCCGCCACGGGTGGGAATGCACAAGGATGTGGTCAGCCAGGTGCTGGCCCTTTATCCGGAAAAAATTGTTTATGTTTCCTGTAATCCGGCTACCCTGGCCCGTGACCTTGAGATGCTCTGCACCCGGTATGAAGCGGTGGAAATCACGCCGGTGGATATGTTTCCCCACACCTACCACATCGAATCCGTGGCTTTGTTGAAACGAAAATAAGGTCCCTTAATTTTTAAAACTGCAAAGGGGGGGAACCCTTTGCAGTTTTAATAACTCCCGTGGGGTCATCCCATGGAGAGTTCTGTGTCTTTGCCCGGGTTGTCCTTTTCCACCGGTTCTGCAAACAGGCAATTCAGGATGATCATGTCATCATCCTTTTCAGAGCTGATACCATAGGGCAGCTTGTTAAACAGCCGTATCATCCCCTTGTTCTGTGGGGAGGTATAGGCGATAAGTCCTTTGATGCCGTTGTCTCTGGCTGCTGTGGCAAGTTTGTTCTGGAGGATCTGGGCAATACCCATGCCCTGGTATTCACGTGATACGGAAAAGGCAACCTCTGCCATGTTGATGATGGTATTCCTGAAATATTCACCCACGGCAATGATTTTTTCGAATCCCAGTTCTCCGGTGGTGGCCACAATGGTCAGGTCATTGATATAGTCAATCTCATAGGTGGTTTCAATCTGATCATGGACAAAGCTTTTCTTTTCGTGGAAAAAACGGGAGACGATATCTCCCCGGTTCATGGTATAATAGTGTTCTTGAATTCCCCTTTGATCCACGGGTTTGGCAGGCCGGAAGGTGATGGGAATTCCATTGATCTCAAGGGTTTCTTCGTATTTGAGGGGATAAATCCCTTTGATGGCCTGTTTGAATTTACGTTCCACATCAATCAAATCCAGTTTTTTGGCCTGGGAAAAGAGTTCATCCCGAAAATCGGGGTGGGCAATACTGATCAAAGCCAAGGCCCTTTCCTGGAGAGTT
>JAHIVS010000052.1 GCA_018816605.1 Pseudomonadota bacterium | reverse complement strand
GGATTTTTCCAGAAAAAAACCCCTGGCTGCCAGGAAAGCGGTGTCTGTAAAACCGGCAAAGCCAACGGTGGATGCTGTGCCCAAAAAGAAAAAAGCCGACCCCGTCAAAAAAGCAGCTTCACCCCGGGAGATCCCGGGAATGCCCCTGAAAAAAGGAATGGAACGGTATCGCATTGAGGTGGGATACTCCCACGGCGTCCGGGCAGGAGATATTGTGGGGGCCATTTCAAATGAAGCCGGCCTTGACAGCAAATACATTAAAAGCGTTGATATCAATCAGGACTTTTCTTTTGTAGATCTGCCGTCTGATATGCCAAAGGATATTTTCAAGCTCTTGCAAAACACCTGGGTAAGATCCCAGCAGATGTCGATTTCAAAACACGCCTGACCCAAGCCACCCATTGACCATAGGCCCGACATGGGGCTTGTGGTCAACGGGGTATCGGCTTTTTATTGGGATAAGGTCTTGATCCCCGGCGTTTCAAAACATTCTTCTGCCCTTCCTGCCTGCGCCAATGAAGCGTTCCCGGGCTTTTGAGAATTTGGAACACTTGCCGGGCTTTGTCTTTTTTAATATGTCTCACAAGTTGCCGCTATCCATAAACAAAAACCTGTCTTCTTTTTTTCCACCTTGTAAAAAAGGCTGATACAATCCCATACACCCCTTGGTAGATATTGATGAGATCAAATCAAAAGTGGATCATATTTCAGCCTGTTGGCGTTTTCTGGCAAGGGGGTTGTTCTTGGCATAGAGCTTGCTGTTAGAATTTGCTCCTGGGTACTTGCCATGGGGCAAACCATAATTTGCCAGCCATAATAGACCCAGTGAATCCATCAAAAAAACACAAAGGGACAAATCATGGCAGAAAATAGAAGCTCTTTTTGGAATGACCTGAAATTATCTTACAAATTAGGTGTTGCCATTGGGTTAATGGGCATATTGATGGTGGGGATCATCTTTTTTTTCAATCACACCCTAAAAACAAATTTTACCGCCTTTCAAAATGTCCGCAATACTGAATCTGCAATTTCATTCCATGCCAAAACACTTGAAAACTATATGCTCCAGTGCAGACGTGAGGAAAAAAACTTTTTTTTAAGAAAAAACAAAGACCACCTTGATAAATTTGAAAAAAATATTGCAGCCCTGGTAGAAGAAGCTGAAACACTGAAAAAAATCGCCGATCATGCCAATATCACAACCGCGTCTGAGATGGCCCTTGAAGCCATACGCCTTGCAGAACTATACAAAAAAGGATTCCAGGACATTGTTACATCCGGGGGAATAGAAGGTGTCAAAACACCCATGGTCATTGCGGTTCGGAAAATAGAACCCCTGGTGGCAAAACTGAGCAAAGATTCAGCACAGGCAGCGGAGAATAGAGTGAAAATGGTTGAATCCCAATCCTTACAAAAAGCAAAGATCGCCATCGTTTTTGGAATTATATCCGTGCTGTCGGGCATGGCCATTGCCTATTTCATTACAAAAACCATCACCGGACTTATGGGGAAAGCCATCCATATTGCCAAAAAAATATCGGAAGGGGATTTAAGCCAGCGGTTAGACATCCATCATAAGGATGAAATTGGCATCCTTGTCCAGGCCATGAACACCATGTCTATAAATCTACAAAAAATGTTCCAAGAGATCGCCCAAGGCGTTCAGACACTGACATTGGCTTCCACAGATCTTTCCAGCATATCCGAACAGATTACTTCCAATTCAGGGCAGACCGCAGAAAAATCAGCCAGTGTGGCTGGGGCTGCCGAGGGGATGAGCACCAACATGAACAATATTGCAGCCGCATCAGAGCAAACCACACAAAATATTCAGATGATTGTTTCTGCAGCAGAAGAGATGTCGGCCACCATCCAGGAGGTCTCGAACAATACCGCCAAAAGCAGCGCCATGACCCAGGAGGCCGTCGGAAGAGCACAAAAGGTTTCTGAAAAAGTTGATGCCTTGGGCAAAGCGGCCACCCAAATCAGCAACGTCACAGAAACCATTGCAAATATTTCAAAGCAGACAAACCTGCTTGCATTAAATGCAACCATTGAGGCGGCAAGGGCAGGAGAAGCAGGCAAGGGCTTTGCTGTTGTTGCAAGTGAAATAAAAGCGCTTGCCAACCAAACAGCTGCCGCCACCCAGGAGATCAGTTCAAAAATCGCAGGGGTTCAACACACCACCTCGGAATCGGTCATGGCCATCAAAGAGATCGTTGACGTCATCAATCATATCAATGATATCGTCACCAGTGCTGCCTCAGCCATAGAAGGGCAATCCACCACCACCCGGGAAATTTCAAACAACGTGAGTCAGGCTGCATTCGGGGTCCAGGAAATAAATAAAAACGTAAACCAGACATCTGTTGTGGCAAGGGAAATCACAGAGGATATCGCACAGGTAAGTCTGGCGGCCCAGGAAATAAATACCGGCAGCAGACAAATTAACGAGAGTGCCCGGAAACTTTTCAAACTCGCAGATGGCCTCCGTCAGATGGTGGCCCGGTTTAAAAATTAGTTCAGGATAAAAAGGTCAAAACGGGTGCCTTGGCTGAAAAAAAACTGTTTGATTTACAATTTGTAAAAAACCTGACACTTGAGCCTCTTGCATAAAAAAATGCGCGGAATTTAAAGCCCGGTCAGCCGTCAGCGCCCCTTCATGCCTGTGATGATGAAGTGCTCCAGTGCTTTTGAGGATTTGGAACACTTGCCGGCTGCTTTGTCTTTTTTGATATTTCTCACAAGTTGCCGCAGCCGCTGGCGGTCCAGCCCCGGAAACAGCTCCATAAACGATTCCATGGCAGCCGCTTCGCCTGTTGACAGCCTGTCCAGCCAGGTCCGAGCCTGGTTGGCGATTCCGGATTCAGCGGAAAGGCCGGCAAGGGTTTCCACCAATGCCCGGCGGATGGGTTCCGGATCCACATCCCGCATCAGGGTTCCGATGAACTGCCGATGCCGCCTGGCTGCAATGTTGGATTTGATAGATCCGGCGTCTATCAGGGCATTGTGAAGCCCATCGGGAAGTCCCATTTCTTCCAATTGCTGTCTGGACAGCTTGATAAGTTCTTCTCCGAGTTCCTGAAGTGCTTCTGCCTCTCTTTTTGCCTGTGATTTGCTCTTGCCTTGATAGTCGTTTTCCATGGTTTCCGCCGGGAATAAAAAACCTGAAATGTCAGGCTGTTAAATAGGGGAATATAGGACAGGACCTGCCTTCTTGTCAAGGAAACTTAAGGCACAATCGCGATTCCCGGCCACCCTAAATCTGCGTTCCAGGATTGAGCTATTAAATCAATTGACAAATTCCGGCCCCCTCAGTATTTCATGTTCAGGGACCCGGGATAAATCAACACCGCCAAAATGGGACACAGATAAACGCGGATTTTCAGGATTCATCCCCTGTGGATAGCTTCTCAAATCTGCGTCCCATAAAAACGATAGATACTGTTTAAGGTCTTCCGAACCCTGGCCAGACAACTGTAAAGTACAAAGGATACAAAATGGAAAACTACCGGGTTGGCATCGATCTTGGGGGCACAAAAATAGAAAGCGTATTGTTGGCCCCCGATGGAACGGAACTGCATCGAAGCCGCATTCCGACCCCAAAGCAAAAGGAGTATTCACTGGTTTTAAATGCAACCTGGGAACAGGTCCTGGACACAGCCGGCCAAATCCCCGGCGATCACCCCTTTTCTGTGGGCATTGGCATTCCGGGGGCCATGGACCTCAGAACCGGGATCATTCACAAGGCAAATACCACCTGCCTCATTGGAAAACCGTTTCGCCATGACCTGGAACAGCTTCTTGGCCGGGAAATAGCTATGGAAAATGATGCCAATTGCTTTACTTACATTGAGGCCCTGAAGGGTGCGGGAAAAGGATATGGAACCCTGCTGGGGATTATCATGGGCACAGGCTGCGGCGGGGGAATCTGCATCAACAACACCCTATGGAAAGGGCTCCATGGAATGGCAGGCGAGTGGGGACATTTTGCCATAGATCCCCTTGGCAGAAAGTGCTATTGCGGAAACCGGGGATGTGTGGAGACAAAAATCAGCGGATCAGGGGTGGAGGCTTCTTTTTATGAGGCCTTTGGCAGGTCCTTGAAAATGCAGGAGATTGTCACGGGATTCAGGAGAGGGGACCCCCAATGCAGCCGGATATTTCTGCAATTTCTGGAGGATTTCGGAAGGGTGGTGGGCGGTCTTGTTTCCATGTTTGACCCGGATGCCATTGTCCTCGGGGGAGGGTTATCAAATATTGATGAACTTTACGATAGCGGCACCGATCGCATATTCGGCCATGCCTTCCACAAGGGCGCGGCCACACCTATTTTAAAAAACAGGCTGGGGGATTCTGCCGGCGTACTGGGTGCGGCATGGCTATGACGGCCTGGCGGATCCCGCCCCTTTATTGTCCCAATGCCTTCTTTGCGGCAATCCCCAGGATTTCAAATGTATATGGGTTTTTGATATTTTCCCCGGCACCCAGTTTGCGGGCGGCTTTCACACGGGATGTCTCAGAAAACCCGCTGGTAATCCTTCCTCGGGAAAATGGACTAGGAGAAATAGGCCCATTCGTGGGTTAGGGGTTATTTTTTCCCAGCTGGGTGATGACCTGTACCAGGCGGGACACCAGATGGTCATGGTAGATTTTACCGCCGCCACAACTTGCCTTGGAGGGTTCCCCTGTGGTGCCCTTGGATTTGAGCGTCAGCTGTTTCATCTCTTCCGGACTGGATGGCAGATAGCAGAGGGTATCCTCTGCATAGGACGGATCCACGCTGTAGAGTTCACTTTTAGGATGGGGGTTGTCAATGGCCCGGTCCATCTTCACCAGGTCCGGATATCGGTACATCATGTGGGAGCCCTCTATCTCCTCCGCATGGCCCACCGGCCCCCATCCGAGGTCTTGGGTAATGGTCTTGGACATATAGGCCGGATCAAAGATCACCACCTTTGCCCCAAGCTCCCGTTTGGCCCGCTCACCTGCCATCTGCATCCAGGCAAGGTTGACAATACGATGGCCGTTGATCACTACAAATTTTTCAAACTTGTGAAGGTGAAGGGAGGCGATGATATCAAATGCCATTTCCGCCAATATGTCCGGACGGATGGTAATGGTGCCGGGCAATACCATGTGGTGGGGGCTCCATCCGAACCAGAGGGGAGGTGCCACCAGAATCCCGGTTTTTTCGGCCGCATCCTGGGCCAGGGTCATGGCCACCATGGTATCGGTCCCGCAGGGCAGGTGGGGCCCATGCTGTTCTGTGCTGCCAAAGGGGAGGAGAATGGTTTTTGAACCCTGATCCAGTTTTTCCTGCACTTCCTCCCAGGTTAAGTCCTGGAGCCATACGCTGCCCGTCATATCATCCTCACTTTCCTGTTTGTCCCATGGTGTCCAGAAAATGGGTGTCGATTTCCCCTTTCTGGAATTGTTCATTCTCAAATACCTGCCGATAAAACCCGATGGTGGTCTCGATTCCCGTGATTTCAAATTCCGCCAATGCCCTTTGCATGCGACGGATGGCAGACGGTCTGTCCTTGGCCCAGACAATCAGCTTTCCAATGAGGGAATCGTAAAAAGGGGTGACCATGTAGTGATCGTAAATATGGGTATCCATTCGAACCCCCGGCCCGCCGGGAAAGATGACCGACCCAATCTGGCCGGGGGACGGCATGAAATTGTCATTGGGGTCCGAAGCATTGATCCGGCACTCCATGGACCACCCGTTGAACCGGACATCCTCTTGTTTCAGGCTCAGGGCCCGGCCTGCGGCCATCAAGATCTGCTGTTCCACGATATCAATGCCGGTGACAGCTTCGGTGACCGGATGTTCCACCTGGACCCGGGCATTGATTTCCATGAAATAAAAATTTTTATCTTTGTCCACCAGAAATTCCATGGTGCCTGCGTTGGTATAGTTGACCGCTTTTGCAACCCGGATGGCGGTTTCGCCCAGTTTTCTGCGAAGCGTTTCATCCACAAAACAAGAGGGAGATTCTTCGATGAGTTTTTGGTATCGCATCTGGATACTGCATTCTCTTTCCCCCAGATGGATATAATTGCCATGGCGGTCCCCCAAAATCTGAATCTCGATATGCCGGGGTTTTTCAATGTATTTTTCAAGATATAAGCTGGGGTTTCCAAAGGCCGCCCCTGCTTCACCTGCGGCAACGGCAAAGGCCGATGCCAGTTCTTCGGGGGTGCGGGCGATCCGCATGCCCCGGCCCCCGCCCCCGCCGGCAGCCTTCAGGATCACCGGATACCCCACCCTGTCGGCAATACCGCAGGCCGCATCCGGGGAGAGAACAATATCATCACTGCCCGGAATAACCGGGATGCCCATTTCAGTCAGGATCCTTCGGGCAGCAGACTTGTCACCGGCCATGGCAATGGTGTGGGCAGAAGGTCCGATAAAGGTGACCCCCCCATCGGAACAGGCCTTTGCAAATTCGGCATTTTCCGAAAGGAACCCGTATCCCGGATGGATGGCATCGGCCTTTGTCTCTCTGGCAACCCCAATAATGCGCGCCATGTTTAAATAGCTTTTCCGGCTCAGGGCAGGGCCGATATTCACGGCATGGTCTGCAAATTTTACATGGAGACTGTCCTTGTCTGCATCGGAAAAAACCGCAATCGTCTTGATCCCCATTTCCCTGCAAGTCCGGATAATTCTCAGGGCTATTTCCCCCCTGTTTGCTACTAATACCCTTTTAAACATTTTTCCCTCCGGGACCCTGTTTAATGAATTTCAATCTCTATCAGCGCCTGGTTTTTCATGACAGGGTCTTCGTTTTCCACCAGGAACCGCCTGACAATGCCGGGATGTTCGCAGCGAAGTTCCGTAAAAATTTTCATGGATTCAATCACGCACACAATATCGGCAGGAGTGATGGTCTGACCCTCTTCCACCAAAACGGCCCCTCCGGGTGCCGAAGACCTGTAAAAAGTTCCCATGACCGGGGAGGTGATGATATGATTTTTTTCGTCCATTGATCGTTCTCCTTTTTTAGGATTGGGTCTGGCTGGTTCAATTTTTGGAAAATCAAGCTGAATTTTTCAAAATATACTTGACATATATTTTGAATCCATGTCAAGTATATTTTTGTCCCGGGGAAACCACCAAAAAAAAGGCAAATGAAAGCTATGCGTCATCCGTCCACACACACAAAGATTCCCAAACAGCCCCTGGCTGTCATTGCCTATGAAACCATTGTCAAAAAAATTATCTGTCTGGAATATCAACCCAGCCAGCACCTGGAAGAGAACCAGCTGGTGGAAACCCTGGGCATCGGCAGGACCCCCAT
>JAHIVS010000697.1 GCA_018816605.1 Pseudomonadota bacterium | reverse complement strand
GCGGTAGACCAAGAGGATTTATCAGAAAAGCTGGTATTTGCAGAATTTGTTTCCGGACCCTTGCTTCTGAAGGCAAGCTGCCCGGTGTTACCAAATCAAGTTGGTAAAAATAAATTCTAAAAAAATGTTAATGACAAATTTGATACCAGCGGATTTTAAGGAGATTAAAAATGGCAATTAGTGATCCAATTGCAGACATGCTTACGATTATAAGAAACGGCGGAAAAGCAAGTCTTGCTAAAGTGGATATCCCCGGATCAACGATCAAACTGGAAATGGTGCGGGTGCTAAAAGAACAAGGATATATTAAAGATTATAAATTCCTTGAAAATGAAACACAGGGCGTTTTGCGTGTGTATCTTAAATATGTTTCTGATGGCAAACCCACAATTTTTGGCATCGACAGAGTCAGTAAACCTTCTTGCAGGGTTTACACCAAGGCAAAACAGATTAAGCCGGTTTTAAATGGCCTGGGCATCTCCATTGTTTCGACTTCTAAGGGGTTGATGACGGACAAACAGGCGATCGAAGCGAACGTCGGCGGTGAAATTCTTTGTAACGTATGGTAAGACAGGAGTAGAATATGTCTAGAATAGGAAAACAGCCGGTTCAGCTTCCAGAGAAGGTCGCAATTACCCTTGATGGAGATATGATTTATGTTAAGGGGCCTAAAGGCAATCTTGATCGAAAACTGCACCCGGCAATTAATATTGAAATTAACGACAAGGTGTTAAACGTCAAAACCGATAACAGTGACAATAAAAAAATGGCCCTACAGGGGCTGTTCAGGTCCTTGATCTTTAATATGGTCACAGGTGTTACTGTCGGTTATGAAAAAAAACTGCTTCTTTCCGGAATCGGATATCGTGCTGAAACAAAAGGAAAGAACCTTGTATTGAATGTCGGATATTCAAACCCGGTTGATTTTGAGCTTCCCGACGGGATCTCTGCCACGGTTGATAAAAATACGGAGATTACCCTGACCAGCATCGACAAAGAGCTTCTTGGCCAGGCGGCAGCAAATATCCGAGCTATAAGGCCTCCCGAGCCCTACAAGGGCAAAGGCATCATGTATTCAGATGAAAGAATTATCAGAAAAGCTGGTAAGACTGCTGGTAAAGACTAATAGGTGGGAAATTAAAGATTATGGGAAATACATCACCAAGGCTTGTATCAAGGCTTAAACGAAAAAAACGAATCAGAAAAAGTATTTTTGGAAATCAGGACCGTCCGAGAATGAGCATTTTCAGAACGGCGAACCACATCTATGCACAGATCATAGATGATACAAAAGGGGTAACCCTCGCATCTGCATCCACCGTGGACAAAGAATACAAAGAAAATCCTGTGGCTGGAAAAAAACAGGAAATTGCAAAGGCGGTTGGAAACCTTATCGGCAAAAGGGCTATTGACAAAGGAATTACCAAGGTAGTTCTGGACAGGAATGGCTTTCTTTATCATGGTCGTATCAAAGCCCTTTCAGACGCGGCCCGCGAAGCCGGCTTGATATTCTAATTAAGGAGGAAGACCCTTGGCAAGACAACAGATTGAAGAGAACGGATTAATCGATAAGGTTGTAAGAATCAACCGTGTTGCAAAAGTTGTAAAAGGCGGTAGAAATTTCAGTTTCAGTGCTTTGGTTGTGGTCGGAGACGGTGAAGGAAGTGTGGGCTATGGTCTTGGCAAAGCGACGGAAGTTCCGGAAGCCATTAAAAAAGGTATGGAAAAAGCCAAGCGGAATATGGTTAAAGTGTCTCTGCTAAACGGCACAGTTCCCTTTGAGGTGGTAGGCCATGCCGGAGCGGGTCGTGTTCTTTTGAAACCGGCTTCTCCGGGTACGGGTTTAATTGCCGGTGGCGGAATCCGTGCGGTGCTCGAGGCAGTCGGAGTTACAGATATCCTGACCAAATGTATCGGTACTCATAATACCCAAAATATTGTCAGAGCAACAATGGCTGGTTTACTATCCCTTTGTTCCAAGGAAGAAGTTGCTAAAAGACGCGGTCTTAGACCTGAAGATATATAAAGAGGTATACAATGACTGAAAAAGTTAAAATTACACAGATAAGAAGCACCATAGGACGTCCTTCTGTGCAAGGACGAATTATTCGCTCGCTGGGCATACGCCGTATGCACCATACAGTAGAACATACTAAGGATCCCGTCATTCTTGGACAAATTATCAAAGTTTCACACCTGGTGAAAGTAGAGGAGGTGTAAATATGCAACTTCATGATTTAGCACCTGCTCCGGGAAGCAGAAAAAACAGAAAGCGGGTGGGCAGAGGACCGGGTTCCGGTACGGGAAAAACCGCCGGTAAGGGACACAAGGGGCTTAAGGCCCGTTCCGGCGGCAGTGTGAGACCCGGGTTCGAAGGCGGACAGATGCCCATCTATCGTCGTCTTCCCAAACGCGGATTTACCAATATATTTAAAACCAACAATGCGGTTTTAAATATTGGGGACTTGGATAGATTTGACGACGGTGCGACCATTGATATGGATGCTCTGAGACAGGTCGGTCTGGTCAAGGGAAGCGTCGACGGGGCCAAACTTCTCGGTAATGGTGAGACAACAAAGAAATTTGCTTTAAAGAATATTCTTGTCTCCAAAGTTGCCAAAGAGAAGATCGAATCTGCCGGTGGCAGCATAGAATAACTGATATTGAGAGTGATCTAAGGATATTGTAGATGATCGAGAACAGCTACCAGAATTTGTTTAAACTTCCTGATCTCAAACGGAAACTTTTTATTACACTTGCATTATTGTTTGTGTACCGTGTGGGGGTACACGTGCCCACACCCGGGATTGATGGGGCAGCATTGGCCTCCTTTTTTGCTTCGGCACAAGGGACGTTATTTTCAATGTTCAATATGTTCTCAGGAGGGGCTTTGGAAAGGCTTTCCATCTTTGCCCTGGGGATCATGCCTTATATCAGTTCGTCTATTATTTTAGAGCTAATGACAGTGGTGGTTCCCCATCTTGCACAATTAAAAAAAGAGGGGGACGCGGGCAGAAAAAAGAAAACCCAATACACCCGGTATGGAACAGTCGTACTGAGTGTTATCCAGGGGTTTGGTATCAGTGTGGGGCTTGAAGCAATGACTTCTCCTGCAGGGGTTGCCATCGTCCCCTATCCGGGTTGGGGATTCCGTTTGATCACCATCATCACCCTGACAGCCGGTACGGCATTTATCATGTGGTTGGGGGAGCAGATTACGGAAAGGGGTATCGGTAACGGTATCTCCTTAATTATTTTTGCCGGGATCGTTGCCAATATGCCGTCGGCACTTGGCAACACTGTAAGATTAATGAGTACGGGTGAGATGGGTATTTTTTCCCTTATTATCCTGATTGTTTTAATGGTTTCTGTTGTTGCCTGTATTATCTATATGGAGCAGGCCCAGCGAAGAATACCCGTTCATTATGCAAAACGAGTTGTTGGACGAAAGATGTATGGGGGCCAGACATCTCATTTGCCATTGAAGATTAACACAGCCGGCGTTATACCGCCGATCTTTGCTTCTTCCATCATCATGTTTCCAACAACGTTGGCCCAGTTTATCAATCTGCCGGTCATGCAGACCGTAGCAGCTTTATTCAGCCCAGGTACCGTCTGGTACTATCTCCTCTATATCGGGTTTATCGTCTTCTTCTGTTTCTTTTATACGGCAGTGCAGTTTAATCCTGAAGATGTGGCTGAAAACATGAAAAAAAATGGGGGATATATTCCCGGAATCAGACCGGGGAAAAAAACCTCAGAGTACATTGACAGAGTGTTGACACGGATTACCGTCGGAGGGGCTGTCTATGTTTCAGCTGTTTGTGTTCTTCCCACAATGTTGATGGATAAATTCAATGTTCCATTTTATTTCGGCGGTACAGCCCTCTTGATTGTTGTCGGAGTATCAATCGATACCATTTCCCAGATTGAGTCCCACCTTATATCGGGTAATTACAACGGCTTCCTCGGTCGGTCCGGGGCAAAACGCATCAAGGGCAGATCCTAAATTAATTGGGTAAAATCAATAGGAGATGAAATAAGATTATGGCAAAAGAAGAACCCATCAAAGTTGACGGGAAAGTACTTGAAACGCTGCCAAATGCGATGTTCAAAGTAGAGTTGGAAAATAAACATGTTTTATTGGCCCATATTTCCGGAAAAATGAGAATGCATTTCATAAAAATTCTACCGGGAGACAGGGTGACGGTCGAAATATCGCCCTATGATTTAAGCCGTGGCAGAATTACATATAGATTTAAATAATTTTTTACCAAATAAGCAGAAATTGATAAGAAATACAAATCGAGATTAGGAGTGAATGGATGAAAGTAAGAGCATCTGTTAAAAAAATTTGTAGAGATTGCAAAGTGATAAAAAGACGTGGTGTCATAAGAGTAATTTGCATAAATAAGCGTCATAAACAGCGTCAGGGATAGGGGGAAGGAAATTTGGCACGTATCGCAGGAGTTGATTTACCAAGAGATAAACACGCATGGATCGCCTTGACCTATATTTATGGTATCGGAAGCAGCAGATCAAGGCTGATACTTGAGAAAACGGGTATTGATCCAACCACAAAAGCAAATGATCTCACGGAAGTTGAGGTTAACGAAATCAGAAAAGTCATTGATGCTGAATTCAAAGTGGAGGGTGAACTGAGATCCGAAGTTTCCATGAATATCAAGCGATTGATGGATCTCGGGTGTTACAGAGGACTTCGTCACCGTAAAGGCCTTCCCTGTCATGGTCAGCGAACCAGCACCAATGCGAGGACCAGAAAAGGACCCAAACGGACAGCAGTCAAAAAGAAAAAGTAGAATAATACAAAAGGTTAATTAATTATGGCAAAAAAGTCTAAAAAAGCTATATCCAAAAAACGGGTCAAGAAGAATATTTCCACAGGTATTGTGCATATTCAATCCACGTTTAACAACACCATTGTCACTATTGCTGATGAAAATGGTAATACCATTTCATGGTCCAGTTCCGGTGTGCAGGGCTTTAAGGGATCCAGAAAAAGTACTCCTTTTGCTGCAAAGCTTGTGGCAGAAGATGCGGGTGCCAAAGCTATGGAACATGGCCTTAAAAACATAGGCGTCTATGTAAAAGGGCCCGGACCTGGAAGAGAATCTGCTTTAAGAGCACTTCATGCACTTGGGTTCAATATTTCAATGATTAAAGATGTTACCCCGGTTCCCCATAATGGATGCCGTCCGCCCAAAAGAAGAAGAGTATAAAAATATTAGAATTTAGTTCTTGGATTGATAAAGGAGGAGAACGTTGGCACGATATACAGGATCTGTTTGCCGTCAGTGCAGACGAGAGAATATGAAGCTTTTTCTGAAAGGCGACCGTTGTTTTTCAGACAAATGCAGTTTTGATAGAAGAGGGTATCCCCCTGGACAACATGGTCAGAGAAGGAGCAAACAATCTGATTATGGAATTCAGCTGAGAGAAAAACAAAAGGTTCGCAGAATTTACGGGATTTCTGAAAAACAATTCAGACTCTCCTTTAAAAAAGCCGACAGGCAAAAAGGTATTACCGGTACCAATTTGTTGAGCCTCCTGGAAACCCGTTTGGACAATGCAGTTTTCAGATTGGGGTTTGTCAATTCCAGAAGTCAGGGACGGCATTTTGTGCGTCATAATCATTTTATAGTGAATGGTAATAAGGTTAACATCCCCTCATACCAGGTCAAGAAGGGCGACGTAATTGAGTTGCGAGAAAAAAGCCGTAAAGTTCAGGCCATTTCCGACTCTTTGGATGCCATTGTCAGAAGAGGCGTTCCCCAGTGGTTAGAAATTAATAAAGATAATTTCAAAGGCCAGATCGTCGGCAATCCTACTCGTGAGGACATTACGCTGCCGATTCAGGAACAATTGATCGTAGAGCTATATTCAAAATAGGTACATCATTCGATATGGTTTATCCAAATATTTATTCAGGAGATTTAAATGTCATCTGAAAAACTTGCATATGTAAACTGGCGAGAGATGATCAAGCCGGAAAAGCTTGATGTTACCACTACTTCAACATATGGCAAATTCGTATGCGAACCCCTTGAAAGGGGATATGGTATTACAATTGGTAACT
>JAHIVS010000402.1 GCA_018816605.1 Pseudomonadota bacterium | reverse complement strand
AAAAGCCCGTTCTCCGTGGATGGAACTGTCCAGTCCGGCCAGTTCGTCCTCTCTGTCCACCCGAAGACCGCCTGTGACCAGTTTGGTAACAAAAATCACAACCAGGGTGGCCGTTGCGCTGAAGGCAATGGTGGCGACAATGGATAGAATCTGGATCCACAGCTGTCCGGGGTTGCCGTAAAAAAAACCGGCCGCACCCTCGGTGACCGTGGGAGAGGCGAACATTCCTGTGGCAACGGCGCCCCAGATACCGCAAAGCCCGTGAATTCCGAAGGCATCCAGGGAGTCGTCATAGCCCAGTCTGTGCTTGAGAACCGCCACGCCCAGATACCCGATGACCCCGGATAAAGCCCCGATTATAAGGGCACCTGCCAGGGTAACAAAACCGGCTGCCGGGGTAATGGCCACCAGACCGGCAATGGCGCCCGAGGCAAGTCCCAGGACCGTGGGCTTTTTGCTCAGTTTCCATTCAAAAAAAAGCCAGGCAAGCCCCCCGATGGCAGCAGCAGTATTTGTCACCAGAAAGGCCGATGCTGCGATTGCGTCAGCTGCCAGCGCACTGCCGGCATTGAAACCGAACCAGCCGAACCAGAGGAGTCCGGCCCCCAGGGCCGTAAAGGTGACGCTGGAGGGGATCATGGCTTCCTTCCCATATCCGTGCCGTTTGCCCAGAACCAGGGCGAGCACCAGGCCTGAAACGCCTGCATTGATATGGACCACATTGCCCCCGGCAAAATCAAGGGCGCCTATTTTATGCATCCAGCCGCCGCCCCATACCCAGTGGCATACCGGGGTATAGACAAAGGTGACCCAGAGAATCGTAAACACAATCCAGGAGGTAAATTTCATCCGGTCCACCACTGACCCCAGGATGATGGCCACGGAAATACAGGCAAAGGTCATCTGGAAAAGGATAAAGATCAGGGTGGGGATGGTACCGGACACGGAATGGGCATCAATGCCGGAAAGCAGGAGATGGTTCAGATTGCCGATGAAAAGGCTCGCGCTTTGGCCAAAGGACAGGGAATATCCCCAGCCGACCCAGACCAGGCTGGTCAGGCAATAGGCCACCAGGGTCATTGCCATGGTGTTCAGCAGGTTTTTGTACCGGGACATGCCCCCGTAGAAAAGGGCAAGGCCTGCCGGTGTCATCATCATGACCAAGGCCGTGGACATGATGACCCAGGCCGTATCGCCGGTGTCAATGGTTCCGTCTCCGGCAAGGACCTGGGCAGCGTTCAACAATAAAGCGCCCAGTGCAATAACAATCGGTTTGCGCATCATGGTCTGTTTCCTTTTGTTTGTTTTTGCGAATGGTATTCTTTCAATAATTTAAAATCAGCAAATCTTGTACCAACTTTGTTCAAAACAAGGGATTTTAGATATAATATGCTGAAATTAAAGCATTTATTATTTTAATGTTTCCATAATTTCCGATATAAAGGACAAAAATTGGATTTTTATTACATATATGTATTTTTATCACCCCTATTAAAATACAAAATTGTAAATATATGCAAATGGCTGTGTCCTATTGTTGAAAAAAATAGTATTGGGAGGCCGATTCAAGTGCAGGGCGTTAATCACTTATGGTTTTATGGCGGATTTGACAGGTGGTTTCAACGGTCAGGGTGATGGCGCCCCAGTCGGATTCAACCCTGCCAAAAAGAAAATAGGGGTTTCCGTAATCCAGGGAATGGCAGAACCTTGCATAGGCTTTTGGGAAAAAAACAGTTTCAATGATGCCGGTTTCATCTTCAAAGGTGAGAAATTTCATGGGATCCCCCTGTTTTGTCTTGACCGTCTTTCCGGTAATCAGCCATCCGGCAAATCCCACCCGTTTTCCGATATGCCGGGCAAGGTTTGTGGCCTTGACGGTCTTTTCCTGTTCAATTGCCTGGGCAAACAAGACAATGGGATGGCAGGCGCAAAGGAATCCCAGCACGGAAAATTCCCGCCGCAGGAGGTCTTTTGGGTGATCCAGGGGCAGGTGTGGTATGGGAACAGGCTTTCGGGCCGGATCAAACAGGCTGTGGGCAGGGCTGTTTTTTTCCCGGTGCCAGATGGAAAAAGCCCACAAAAGCGCACTTCTGGTTTTGCCTTTTCTGAACATATCCAGGCTGCCGCTGTGGACAAGGGCCTGGAGATCTTCCTCCCGGGGCCTGACCCGAATGAAAAAATCTTCAAGCGTTACAAAGGGGGATATTTTCCTTTGTGTTAAAATCCGTTCCAGGGTGGCAGTCGACAGGTTTTTGAGGGACATGAGCCCGACCCTGAGCTGCCGGTCTTTGCCTGTCCAGGCGATATCGCTTTCATGGATATCCGGCCCAAGGATGCGCACTCCCATACGCCGGGCCTCGGACACATAGGCGAAGGGGGAATAAAAGCCACCCTGGTTGCTGATGACAGCGGCCATGAACTCGGCCGGGTAATGGGTCTTTAAATAGGCTGCCTGGAAGGAGACCCGTGCATAGGAGGCAGAATGGGGCTTGCAAAAAGAGTATCCGGAAAAGCTGAGCATCATCTCCCAGATCCGCTGGATGTCTGGTTCGCCAACCCCTTTTTGGGCGGCTCCTTCTGCAAAGCGGGCGTGATAATCCGCCAGGGCCAGGGTTTTGTCTTTTTTGGACATGATTTTTCGCAACCCATCTGCCTGGGCATGGCTGAATCCGGCCAGATGAACCGCTACCCGGGACACATCTTCCTGGAAGACCATGATGCCAAAGGTCTCTTCCAGAATATCGCCCATGAGGGGGTGAATGGGTTCCCATACGCCTGTATGGAGGCGGGTGAGATACGCCTTGATAAACATATTGGCAGCCGGCCGGATAATGCTTGAATGGATTACAACATGGGAAAAGTCCCCTACCCTGGATTTTTTCTGGAGCAGTCGCATGGCCGGGCTTTCAATATAAAAACAGCCCATGGTGTTCCCCTGGGCCACCTGGTGCTGGGTATCCAAATCATCTTCCGGGTCCTGGCCGGAAAAATCGTCGAATCGGCCGGTGGCGGCGGCAATGGTTTTAATGCAGTCCCGGATGACACCCAGGCTTCTGTTGCCCAGAAGATCAATTTTGACAAGTCCTGCGGTTTCTGCCCCCTCTTTTTCCCATTGGATCAGGGGGATGCCCTTGGGGGCCGTTTCTACGGGCACATAGGTGTCAATGGGATCCGGGGTGATGACAATGCCGCCGGGATGAACGGAAAGATACCGGGGTGTACCGATCAGCGCCTGGGCATAGGCCATGATTTCCGGCCAGGGCCGGGGGAAATCCGGAAAGGGGAATTCTGGTTTTTTTTGTATCCCCTCCAGGAGGGGTGTGCCGCCTTCATTGCATTGCCAGAACCAGGGAAGGCGCCGGGAGACCTTTTGTATCTCCGTGTCGGGCAGGCCGAAGACCTTTGCCACTTCCCGGATTGCCATACGGGGTTGAAACAGGACATGGTTTGAAACCATGGCAGCATGATGTTTGAATTCCGACAAGACCCAGTTTAAAATACCCTCCCGTTCATCCCAGGCAAAATCCACATCAATATCCGGCGGGTCCATCCGGCCGGGATTTAAGAACCGTTCAAAATACAGGTTGTGTTTTATGGGGCAGACATTGGTGATCCCCAGACAATAGGCCACAATGGAAGCAGCCCCGGACCCCCGGCCACAGATCCTGGAGGCCTGTTGCACAATCTGTTGGACCACCAGAAAGTACCCGCAGAAGTTTTTTTGGGAAATAATGGACAATTCATGCTCGATGCGTGTGATGACATTTTCAGGAAGGCTTTGCCCATAGCGGGTCAGGGCGCCGGCAAAGGTTTTTTCCCGCAACAGGATATAGGAGGCCTTGTCGGTTTTGCCTTTGAACTGCGGCATGACGGTTCCAAAATCAGGCCCCTGAAATTCCAGTTTTTCCGCCACCATCCAGGTGTTCTCGATCGCCTCGGGCAGGGCGGCAAACCGTTGGCCATAGTGGTCGGAAGGCGCCAGGAATGCAGTGGCAGGCGCCATGTCGGAAGGCTTCAGGCGGCTGAGGCAGGTGTTGTTTTCAATGGCCCTGAGCATGGCATGGAGGCGATTGCCTTTTGGGTTCAGGAAAAAGTTGTTTGGGGTGGCCACCAGGGGAATTAGTCTTTCCCGGGCCGTCCGGCACAGGGGATGGCTTCGGGACAAGGGATTTTGGGGGAGGGCTGCGCCCAGGTCCAGGCCCTGTTCATGCCAGGCGGCCAGAAGGTCCGGGGATTGGGTGAGGACCACAAGTCCCCTGCCAAAGCCGGGCAGGCAGCGGGCCAGGGAAAATGCCTTGTCCCGGTGGCGGCAGGTCAGCAAACGGGTTAGATTTCGGTATCCTTCCAGGGTTTTAACCAGGCAGACAACCCGAAGAAAATTGTTGGGATCGGTGACCTCTGCCCCGATAATCGGTTCCATACCAAGTTCCCTGCACGCTGCAATAAAGGACCACATGCCGTAAAGATTGTCTGTGTCCGTTAATGCGATTCTTTGGTATCCAAGATGTTTGGCCTGCCGGCAAAGGTGTTTCACCGGAGTGGTGCCCCACATCAGAGACCAGTGGGATCGAAGGGTCAGGCAAATCATGGGAGCGTCACCGGCCCTGCCAGGGTGAGCCCTGTTCCGACGGCCCGGGGTCCGAATTTTATTCGGATCTCATCCATTGTTCTGAACACCATTTCCTGTTTATCCTCCTTGGAGATGTGGGCAAACAAGCTGGCCTGGGTTTGGGGTCTGACCGGTTTTTTGCAGAAAAGACGGATGTGGCGGATGCGGATTCGCCGGGTCCATGCCTTGAACAAAAGGGCAGCGGCATTCTTGAACATGACCATCTCATTGGCTGTGGGGGGCATTTTGTTTTCCGTGGCCGTTTTTTGGCATCCGTCGGCATAAAAAAGGGTGAGGGCGAGCTGTCCACAGACCATGCCGTGCTGGCGAAGGGCGTGGCACAGGGTTTGGGACAAAAGATAGACTGCTTTTTTTAAGTGCGCGCTATCGACAGTGTCATCGGCAAATTCATGGTCTGCCTGTAAAGGCGCATCCTTTTCCAAAATTCCGGTGACAGGTGTGGTGTCAATGCCACGGACGAGGCGGTGTATCTGTCCTGCTCTGTGGGCAAAGGGGACAGAAAGCTGTGCCAGGGACATGGGCAGGATCTGGGAGACATACACAAGATTGAATGTCTTGAGCCGGACGAGGTCCGCTTTGGAAATGTCCGGGAGAAGGGCGATGGGAACGGGTTCCAGAAAATTTTTTTCTTCTCCCGGTCCCACAACATATTCGCCTGTGGGCTTGACCAGGCGGGTGGCCACCTTGGCAATCAGTTTGTTGGTGGCCACCGACCAGATGGGGGTAAGGCCGTAATTTTTTTGAATCTGTTTTTTGAGTCGGAAGGCCAGGTCCGCAGGCGGTCCGAAAAGCCTCCGGGTTCCGGTGATATCCAGAAACATGTGGCCGTCCCATTGTCCGGATTCAATGGCCGGGGTATAGGCAAGGCATGTTTTGAGGATGTTTTTCATCATTTGTTCGTATCGGTGGAACCGGGGGGGGATGATTTTTATCTTCCGGTTGATCTGCCGGGCCCGGGCAAGGGGCATGCCTTTCCGGATACCTTCCTTGTAAGCCTGGTCGCTCATGTCGTAGACCCGGGCCCGGGGAGCGCCCGTGGGGGCAATGATGAGGGGGTGCCCCCCAAGGGAGGGGGCAAGACAGGTTTCCACAGCTGCGGCAAAATCAGCAATGTTCAGGTGGATGATGGCTCTTTCCATGTGGCGTTCTTTCAGGGGCGGGCTTTGTCCAGAAGGGACAGAAGACCCAGGGCATTTTGGGGGGCCTGGCCCCGGACATGGTTGTTAAAGAAAATGACGCCTTTTTGGGCCCTAGGCATCATCCGGTTTTTAATGGCAATGATCCATTCTTCAAGTTCTTGATCCGAATAGGTATGGTCAAATTGCTGTTGCATGTCCCCGGATTTCCAGCCCCGGGCATTCCGGCCGTGGAACCGGAGGTAAAAAAGAGAGGGGTTGGTGACAAGGTCCAGTCGGGGAAAGAGGGTGGGCAGGTCTGGCCCATCCACGGCCACAAGGGAGACACGCCGGCGTTCAAGTTCAAAAAAAACACTGTCCTTTGCCCAGGAATCATGCCGGAATTCTACGGCCAGGGGAAGGCCTGCCAGTTCGTCCAGAAGCGCTGCCAGGTAGGATCTGTGGGCTGGTGTCCGGGTAAAATAGGGGGGCAGCTGGATCAGGATGCACAAAAGGGTTCCCCCATCTGCCAGGGGCGAAATTCCCTGGCGGAACAGCATGGCTTCTTTGACCCAGTGGGTTTTTTTCACCTCATGGGTAAGGGTTCGCGTCAGCTTGGCAGTAAACGAAAACCCCCGGGGCACCCTGCGGCACATCCGTTCCATGGCCGCAGCCCTGGGCATCTGGTACCAGGTGTAGTTGAGTTCCGTAACTTCAAAGGTTTGGGCATACCGGGCGAGCATGTTGCCTGCATGGGTGTCGGCCGGATAAAATCCGGAATCAATCCATTCTCCGTAGGAATACCCGCTGGTGCCGATGAAAAGCCTGCAGTTGTTGCTCGGTTGCCTGTCTGGGGTGCGTGCCGGTTCCATGGCCGGTTTATTCCTGGTCCATGCCCTGGGGCGTGCGAAGGATGCCGATGACCTTGCCCTGGATCAGGATTTCGTCAAATTTGTAAGTCTGGGGTTTGAAGTCCGGGTTTTCCGGGCGCAACTCCACAAAATCCCGATGGAGGAAAAACCGTTTGACCGTGGCTTCCTCGTTATGGACCAGGGCCACGACAATTTCCTTGTTCTGGGCGTATTGCCGGGGCTGGCAAATGGCGATATCCTGGTCATGGATGCCGGCATTTTTCATGGAATGGCCCTGGATCCTGAGGGCAAAAAGATGCTGGCCCGGATAGATGCCGGCATCTACCAGGAGACTGTCTTCCCATTCCTGGCTGGCATATATGGGCAGGCCGGCGGTAATACGCCCGACAAGGGGAATGCGTTTTTGCCCAGGGCCCGGGTTGCTCTCCCCGGCATCGTCAAAAAGGTGAAGGGTCCGGCTGTATTTTCCCTGGCGCTGGAGATAGTTTTTTTCTTCCAGGGTTTTAAGTGTCTGTGCCACTGCCGCATGGCTGATATCAAGGCTGGCAGCCACCGCCCTGAGGCTGGGGGCCGACCCCGTTTCCCGGGTTGCCTGTTTCAGGTAGTCGAAAAGTTTTTTTTGTTTTTCTGTCAGCGATGGTCTCATTGTTGTGATCCCTTTTTCAGTTGGTTTTGGTCAGTGTGACAACTTTTGGTCAGAATGTCAATGTAAATGTAAAGCCAAATGTAAAGGGAATGCATTAACAAGCAACAAAGGGAGTTTGATATGGTTAGACCATTGCGAATTTTGTATCCCGCTGCCTGGACCGGTTCTTTGCGCCATCGTGCTGCAGAACCTGTTTTTTTGTTGTTGACAATAAAAAGTTTATGGGCTACACAAAGCTACAAATAGGCTATAGAAGCGCTTCTTAAGCGGTTTGGCAGGGTTTAAAATTTTAATGGATTGATATTTCGTATGGCACAACTCGAACTAAAAAATATCAGTGTAAGGTTTGGTGGACTCCTGGCATTGTCCGATTTGAGCTTCACCATCGGCAATGGGCGGGTTGTGGGGCTGATCGGGCCCAATGGCGCAGGGAAAACCACTGTTTTCAATGTTCTCACCGGTGTTTACCAGGCATCCGGTGGCGATGTGGTCTTTGACGGGGAAAGTATCCTCGGCAACCGACCCTATGTGATTTTTGAAAAAGGGATTGCCAGAACCTTCCAGAATATTCGCCTTTTTTCCGCCATGACCGCCATTGAGAATGCCATGGTGGCCAGGCATTGCAGGACGGGTAAGGGAATTGTCGGAGCTATTTTCAGAACCCCCTCCCAGAAGCGGGAAGAGGTCTGGATTCGGGAAAAAGCCCTGGAAGCCCTGACATTTATGGGGGTGGGAGAATATGCCGACACCGTGGCCTCAAACCTTCCCTATGGCCTCCAGCGACGTCTTGAAATTGCCCGGGCCATTTCCTCGGAACCCAAAGTATTGCTGCTGGATGAACCGGCTGCCGGTATGAACCCCAGCGAATCCTCAAAATTGATGAAAGACATTGCCCGCATCAAAGACCTGGGCATTGACGTGCTCCTGGTGGAGCATGACATGAAAGTGGTCATGGGTGTGTGTGATCATATTGTTTGTGTTGACCATGGTGTAAAGATTGCCGAAGGAAATCCCCAGGAAATTCAGAACAATCCAAAGGTGATTGAAGCCTATCTGGGTCAGCCAGCTAACCAATAATTTTTTAGGAGGAAAAGATGAAAAAAAAAGTTCTTTCAATTTTGGCCATGGGGCTGATCCTGGTTCCGTTTCTAGTGGGTGGTGTTTGCGCAAAAACATTGACAATCGGTTCCATGAGTCCATTGACAGGCCCCTATGCCTCTGATGGAACAGATATTAAAAATGGCGTTTTGACGGCCATTTCCGTATTTGAAGCCGCAGGCGGAATTGCCGGCTATGACAAAATTGAACTTTCCGCCCAGGACACGGCCTGTGACCCGAGACAGGCGGTTGCTGCTGCAAACAAACTGATCAACCTTGAAGTTGCAGGGGTTGTGGGTGCCTATTGCTCTTCTTCCACCATTCCGGCTTCCGATGTCTTGGCCGAGGAAGACATCATCATGATAACACCGGCTTCCACCAACGAGAAAGTAACCGACCGCGGCCTTCCCTATATGTTCAGAATGTGCGGAAGGGATGATGATCAGGCCCCTGCCGCTGCCAAATTTATGAAAGAATCCCTGGGCGCCAAAACCATTTTTATCGTGGATGACAAGACCACCTATTCCCAGGGTCTTGCCGACGGTGTTAAAAAAGCAGCCACTGAAATGGGCATGACCGTTGTGAACCATGAGCATGTGAACCAGGGTGACAAGGACTTTTCAGCTGTCCTGACCATGGCAAAACAGGCCAATGCCGATATCTTTTACATGTCTCTCCAGGGATATTCTCCTGCCGCCATGATGACCCTCCAGGCAAAACGCCTGGGCATGGAATCCCAGATTGTTACCCAGGATGCCGTGTTCCAGCCCAAATACATGGAAGTTGCAAAAGAGGCTGCTGAAGGTGCCTATCTGACCTATGGGTTTACCGATGAAACCACCCCTGAATACAAAGCCTTTGAAAAACTATATGTGCCCAAATATGGTAAGATTGCCGCCTATGCAACCTATGCCTATGATTCTGCCACAGCCCTGTTGAAAGCCATTCAGGCTGCCGGTACTACAGATCCTGCAAAGGTAAAAGCCGAATTGATGAAACTGGATTTCCAGGGTGTTGCAAAACATGTTAAATTTGCAGCCAATGGTGATTCCGGATCCTCCTATATCGCCTATAAAGTGGTTGGCGGTCAGTTTGTTCCCTATTGGGACCCGACCAAGGGCCTGATCAAGTAAGTTACGATGCAAAAACCGGGTGCGGTTGGTGCCATGTCTCCAGCCGCATCTTTTTGTCCACCCCAACAAGTGAAAATGAAAAATAATGGAATATTTTATTCAGCAGTTGATTAACGGTATCACCCTTGGCGGGATGTACGCTTTGATTGCCCTGGGATATACCATGGTATATGGGGTTATCCAGCTTATCAATTTTGCCCATGGGGAGTTTTTTGCCGCGGGCGGATATGTGGGTGCCATTGCCCTGGCCTATTTTGCCGGAGTCGGTTATATGGATTCCCATCCAGTAATCTGCCTGACAGCCTCATTTATGATTGCCATGGCCTATTGTGCCTATCTTGCCGTGGGGGTGGAAAAAATCGCCTATAAGCCGTTGCGGAAAAATTCCAGGCTGGCAGCCCTTTTGTCTGCTCTGGGCATGTCCATTTTTCTTTCCAACGGCATGATGCTCACCCAGGGGGTATATGATAAGGTGTATCCGGGCGAATTGTTCCAGGGAAGATTTGATTTCGGCATGATCTCCATTTCCTATCTCCAGATCATGATCGTATCCCTGACGGCCGTTTTGCTGGTAAGTCTTAACTTGCTGGTTTTTAAGACAAAAATCGGCATGGCCATGCGGGCAACGGCCCAGGATAAGACCATGTCGGCCCTGGTGGCCATCGGCAGCAACAAGATCATCTCCCTGACATTTGCCATTGGTGCAGGGCTTGCCGCTGCCGCCGGTATCATGTACGGCCTGTATTATGGATCTGTTAAATACGACATGGGGTTTATCCCGGGCATCAAGGCCTTTTCCGCAGCGGTTCTGGGCGGGATCGGAAATATTACAGGCGCCATGATCGGCGGTCTGATTATCGGAATGGTGGAGATATTTGGTGCAGGCTACATCTCCGGCGAATACAAGGATGTGTTTGCATTTATCATATTGATTGGCGTTCTCTATTTTAAACCAACTGGAATTATGGGTGAGAATATCGATGATACACGAGTTTAAGAAGGTTTGGAAACAATATACCATCGGCATGTTGTGGCTTTTGGGCCTGCTCTGGCCGATGCTGGGCATTCATCCCGACGGCACCCTGACGTTCCAGAAAACATTGACGGTGTGGAGTTATTTGCTGGCAGGCTCTTTGGTGTGCCTCATGATTTATGTGATGAAGGCCTCCGGGTCCCTGCGATTTATTTCAACGCCTCTGTCCAGGACGACGGAGGGCCTTAAATCCGCGACCTCTGCCTTTCCCTCCTGGGTGTGGATAATGATCGTTCTGGGCTTTGCCCTGATTTATCCCCAGTTCGCAGGCCGCTACGGGACAGACGTGGCCATTAATGTGCTGCTGTATATCTGCCTGGGTCTTGGGCTAAACGTGGTGGTGGGTCTGGCCGGCATGCTGGATCTGGGGTACATTGCTTTCTACGGAGTGGGGGCCTATACCTATGCCTTGTTTAACATCACCTACGGGCTGGCCTTCTGGGTCTGCCTGCCCCTGTCAGCCTTTTTTGCCTGTATTGCCGGCTGTATAGTGGGATACCCCACCCTGCGCATGCGCGGCGATTATCTGGCCATTGTCACCCTGGGGTTCGGGGAGATCATCCGGATCATCCTCAACAACTGGATGTCCCTCACAAACGGTCCCAACGGAATACTTGGGATCAGCCCCATTGGTATTTATTTGCCCATATTTGAAAACGGGTTGACCTTTGAGCACTTCTGGGTCAAGAAATTGGAATTTTTTTATTACTTTGCCCTGGGCCTGGCCATTTTTGCGGTCATTGCAGTGCGCAGGCTTAATTTTTCACGGGTGGGCCGGGCCTGGGAATCCATCCGGGAAGATGAAACCGCAGCCGAGCTCATGGGGGTGAATACCTTTATTTACAAGCTGCTGGCCTATGCCATGGGTGCCATCTTTGCAGGCGTTGCCGGGGCCTTTTTTGCCGCACGGATGAAATTTGTATCCCCTGAAAGCTTTACCTTCCTTGAGTCTGCCATGGTCTTGTGCATGGTGGTGCTGGGCGGAATGGGGTCCATCCCCGGGATCATCCTGGGGGTTATCGCCCTGATTGCCCTGCCCGAGGTGTTCCGGGAGCTTCAATCCTATCGTATGCTGGTCTTTGGCGCCACCATGATTATCATGATGCTTTTCAGGCCTTCGGGTCTCATACCGGCCAAGCGTATGGGAACCCGATCTGAAGAAAAGGAGGGCTAAAGAGCATGGGCGATCAACCGATTCTTGAATTGAAAAATGTCCATTCCGGATACGGGTCCATCAAGGCCCTGAAAGGGATTTCCCTGCGTGTCATGCCCGGAGAAATTGTGGCCATTATCGGTGCCAACGGTGCGGGTAAATCCACGACCCTTATGACCATCTGCGGGATTGTTCCCGTGGAACGAGGGGAAGTCTTTTACCAAGGGAAGCTGATCAACAGCGTTTCTCCTGAAAAACTGCCCACCATGGGGCTTTGCCAGGTTCCGGAGGGAAGGCGGATTTTTCCCAGACTTTCCGTGGAAGAAAACCTGATCCTGGGTGCATTTCACCGGGAAGACAAAGATCAGATTGCCAAAGACATACGGCATTCCTATGAATTGTTTCCCATTCTGGGTGAGCGGAGCCGCCAGCATGGGGGAACCCTTTCCGGCGGCGAGCAGCAGATGCTGGCCATTGCCAGAGCCCTTATGACCAAACCCAAGGTATTGTTGCTGGATGAGCCTTCCCTGGGCCTTGCGCCCATCATTATCCAGCAGATTTTTAAGATTATTGCCGACATCAACCGGGAAGAAGGCACCACCATTTTACTGGTCGAACAGAACGCCAACCTGGCCCTCCAGGCAGCCAGCCGGGGATATGTGGTCGAGACCGGGGAAATCACCCTGGAAGACAGGGCCAGTTCCCTGCTGACAAATCCCAAGATCCGGGAAGCCTATCTGGGAGAATAGCGGCCCTGATTTGGAAAGCGGTATTTCGATTGCGCAAAGAGCCGGTTCCGGGTTTCCCTGAATCGGCTCTTTTTTCAGAAAAAAGATGCTTTATTCGGAGAGCAGCACCACCGAAAATCCATTAAAGAATATCCAGGCCCCGTCCCCCTCCTGGAGGGCGAGATTCTGACAGCTTTCCGTGGTCACAAGGGAGCAGATCCGTGTACCGTCTGAAAGCTGGACAATATATTCCGTAGTAATTTTGCCCCGGATGATCCGTTGAACAATCCCTTTGAAGATATTATCTGCGCTGCAGTTGAAATCGTTTTTGCATTTTTGCAGCATCACCCAGGGGGCTTTGACCTCGGCTGTAATCAGCTTGCCTGTTTTTAACCCAAGCCTCAGCACACTGTCGTTTGTGATGATGGTTGTGATGAGGAATCCTCCCATGGTCAACAATCGGACACGGGTTTGTATGTCTCCCTGGCGAAGTGTTTGGATTTTTCCGAAAAAAGAATTGCGGGCACTGGTTTTGCGGGCAGACTCTTTGTCCATAAAAATCCGGCTTACCTGCTGGATATCATCCTCGGAAAACGAAACATAGGACGAGGTGAGGTTGGGTGTGGAATGGCCTAAAATCATCTGAACCGCCGGCAGGGGTACATTGTTTTGTATCAGCTCAACGGCCCTGGACTTGCGGAGAATCTCCGGTGCACCCAGCTGTTTCGGGATTTTGCATGCCTCGGCCCGTTCGTAAAACTTGCGCCGGACAAAGCCGGGGTCAATGTTGAGGTTTTTTTCCAAAGGGTCTTTGAAAGAGGGATCTGCTGTTATTTCTCGGATTTCAAGGCAGAGCGTCGCGGACAATTGGACTTTTCGGACAAGGCGGTCTGCCATGCGGCCATAGCGAACAAACTGCCGGTCAAAATCAATGTCATCCAATGGATAAAGGCCCAACACCTCACTGAGTTTTGCCCCTGTGTAGCGAATCAATAAAAAAATGAGCAGTATCCGCCGGCGGGACTTGCGGATATCACTGCGGGGAGACGATTTTGTCCATTGGCGAAAGGATTGTTCCAGGGTATGAAGCTGGACGGCATCAAGGCATTTGTCCGGATCCGGTGTGGAAAGGATGCCGCCGTGATACGCTTTTGCCTGAATTGATCCAGGTTTTGGGTTCTGGGTTTTTTTGACGGGTCTCTTGTTTTCCATATACGCCTCTCCAAGGGGGTGTTTTTGCCAAATTGGTCCACAACGGCCTTGACAAGTTTGCTATTTCGGAATATTATCACGAATAATATTAAAATCGTGATAGTTTGTCAAGGGGGGATGGCAAAGGAATGGTCCGAAGTCAAAGAGCGTGTATTTTTCAGGAGGGTGATATGAATAAAACGAAAGGGGAAAGCCTTAAGATGCCAGGCCGGATGCCGGCCTTTAGTTTCAATCGCATGGAGTTTGCCGGGTCTTTGGGGGATCTGGGAACCATATTGCCCCTGGCCATCGGCATGATTCTGATCAATGGCCTCAGCCCCCTGGGACTGTTCCTGGGAGTCGGGGTGTATTATGTCTTTTCCGGACTTTATTTTAGGGTCACAACGCCCGTAGAACCCATGAAGGTTATTGGGGCATATGCCATTGCAACCGGTATCAGTGCAAGTCAAATCCAGGCTTCCAGTCTGTGGATTTCTCTGTTTTTGCTGGTCATCGGCGGGACCGGTATTATTACGATGATCGGCCGATACATTCCCAAACCTGTTATCCGGGGCGTCCAATTGTCCACAGGAGCCCTGCTGATTTCCCAGGGGGTGAAACTGATGTTGGGCACCTCAAAATTTCAAGCCCTGAAAGCGGCGGCAGAACCCTATCTGAGCATCCAGAGCATAGGCGTTGTGCCCATTGGCCTTATCATCGGAGGCGTTCTCGGTGTTCTCACACTGCTACTGCTGGAAAACAAACGGATGCCGGCGGCCATTGTCGTGGTGGGTGCAGGTCTTTTAACCGGATTTTTT
>JAHIVS010000401.1 GCA_018816605.1 Pseudomonadota bacterium | reverse complement strand
TATCCGAGGCACCGGCCTTTTTTAAAAATTCATAATCCCCCGGGGGAATGATGCCGCCAACCACCACTTTAATATCAGAAGCCCCCCCCTTTTTCAACTCTTGGATCACCTGGGGGACCAAGGTTTTATGACCGGCAGCAAGGCTTGAAACCCCCACCACGTGGACATCATTTTCAATGGCCATTTTAGCCGCTTCCTCCGGGGTCTGGAACATGGGCCCCAGGTCCACATCAAAGCCAAAATCTGCATAGGCAGTGGCAATCACCTTAACCCCCCGGTCATGGCCATCCTGGCCCATTTTTGACAACAAAATTCTGGGCCTGCGGCCGTTATTTCGTTCAAAATCAGCAGTTCGTTTTCTCAAGGCCGCCATAATTTCAGGATCCGCACTTTGGGCATACACCCCGGAGATGCATTGGGTGGTGGCCACAAACCGGGTAAAAATCGTTTCCATGGCATCACAAATCTCGCCCACGGTGGCCCGGGCACGGACAGCTGGCAGGCAGGCTTCCAGAAGATTCACCCCATTCTTGCAGGCAATGATGATATCATCCAAGGCCTTTTGAACCGCAACCGCGTCCCGATCTCGTTTGATCTGGTTCAGCCTTGCCACCTGCTCTTCTCTCACATCCTCGGAGACTTCCCGAACCGGAATGGGGATTTCATCTTCAATCTTGTATTTATTCACCCCGACAATCACATCCTCACCCTTATCGATACGGGCCTGGCGCCGGGCAGAAACTTCTTCAATCCGCATTTTCGGCATGCCCGATTCAATGGCCTTGGCCATGCCACCCAAGCCTTCAACCTCTTTCAGGATTTTTCTGACCTCGTCAATGATATTCTGGGTCAGGCTTTCCACATAATAGGAACCGCCCAGGGGATCCACCACATCACAGATATGGGATTCTTCCTGAATCAAAATCTGGGTGTTTCTGGAGATTCTGGCGGACAATTCCGTGGGCAGTCCCACGGCCTCGTCAAAGGAATTGGTGTGCAGGCTCTGGGTCCCCCCCAGAACGGCTGACAGACATTCTAAGGTAGTTCTGACCACATTGTTATAGGGATCCTGCTGGGTCAGGCTCCAGCCCGATGTCTGACAATGGGTCCGCAGCATCTTGGATTTGGGATTTTTAGGATTAAACTGGGTCATCAGCTCCGCCCAAAGGAATCGGGCGGCCCGGAGCATGGCAATGTCCATGAAAAAGTTCATGCCGATGCCGAAAAAAAACGAAAGCCTCGGGGCAAACTTGTCAATATCAAGGCCGGTTGCCAGAGCTGCCTTTACATATTCAAGCCCGTCGGCCAGGGTAAAGGCGGTTTGGAGAACCGAATCGGCTCCTGCCTCCATGATATGGTAACCCGAGATGCTGATGGAGTTAAATTTGGGCATATTTTCCGAACAAAACCCGATGATGTCTGAAATAATTCTCATGGAGGGGGTGGGCGGATAGATATAGGTGTTCCGGGTCAAATATTCTTTGAGAATATCATTCTGGATGGTTCCCGAAAGCTTGTCATGTGAAACCCCCTGCTCTTCGGCAGCCACAATATATCCGGCCAGGATGGGCAGAACGGCCCCGTTCATGGTCATGGAAACCGACATCTGATCCAGAGGAATCTGGTCAAACAAAATTTTCATGTCTTCCACGGAATCGATGGCAACCCCTGCTTTTCCCACGTCGCCTGCGACCCGCGGATGATCCGAGTCATACCCTCTATGGGTGGCAAGGTCAAAGGCCACGGACAGACCCTTTTGGCCGGCTGCCAGATTTTTGCGGTAAAAGGCATTGGATTCCTTGGCCGTTGAAAAACCGGCATACTGGCGAATGGTCCAGGGCCGACCCGCATACATGGTGGCCATGGGCCCCCGAACAAAGGGTTCTGTTCCGGGCAGATTATCTATAAATTCTACCTGCTCCAAATCCTTTGATGTGTACAAGGGCTTAATATCAATGCCCTCGGGGGTTTTTTTCGTCAGTGCCTCAAGGGATTTTCCCCTTAGCTCTTTGATGGCAAGTTCTTCCCACTTTTGAATATCAGACATTTGAGACATGGTTATCCTCCGGTCTAAATTTAATAATTATCAGCGCAAACAGCAGCCTAGGTTGTGAGATAAAAAACTGGGGTGATTACTTAAGTTTATCTTTCACACAATTCCACAAGAACACCAGAGGTTGCCTTGGGATGCAAAAAAGCGATTTTGGCACCGCCGGCTCCAATTCTCGGCACCTGGTCAATGAGCTGTATCCCTTTTTCCTTGAGTTCAGCCAGGGCTTCTTCGATATTTTCCACCCGGAACGCGACATGTTGAATGCCTTCACCCTTTTTCTCAATATATTTGGCCACAGGGCCGTCGTCGGAAGTGGATTCCAACAGCTCCACCTCACTTTCCCCCACCGGCAGAAAAGCGGTGGTGACTTTCTGGGCCTCGACGGTTTCTGTGCCCTCCATGGTTAACCCCATGGCATCTATCCAAAATTTTTTCTTTTCATCAATACTTGTGACAGCTATTCCGAGGTGGTCAATTTTCAATATTTTCATCTCGCTTCTCCATATTTGATTATTCTCATCACAACCATTATCTATAGTTGGTTCAAATGATGAAAGTCAACCCTAAACTCATTGGAATCATTTAAAAAGCAGACACTAAAATAAGGAAAGAGGCGAGGAAATTGACAAAAGAAAAACCGGCATTCCCGGCATTAAGGACGGGACAGGTATGCCAGATACCCTGGGATTATTTTTCCCGGCTCAAGATTCAGAAACTGGGCATAGGATTTTAGAAACCCCTTCAGATAGATGGGGGAAGGCAATCTTTTGTTATCATTTTCTTCAATGGCTTCAAGAATATTCACACTGACCCGGGAAGCCTCGAATATATCAACAAGGTCTATATTGGCAGCTGTTCGCACCGACTTCAAATCCTGGCCGGAAATCAATTCTTTTGACTGAATTTGTGCCCTAATCTCCCGGACCGATTTTTCATTTAGTTTTTCCTTTATTATTCTATCCAGCCCCCCCTTCCTCCGGGGCAACGGCGCCTGGAAAATCGCTACCGGTGTCTTTGCCTCGTTCTGGGTCAGCATTGAAGGCGTCAGCTTACCCGATGCCAGCAACTCGCTGTTATATCCCGCTCTTCTTTTCGTATCGCTAAGGGTTTGAAATGCCGATTCAGCCTGTGCCAGCAGTTTCTCCCGTTCCAACGGCGTGAACAGAGAATAGGTACTCAATGAATCTTTGTCATAAATTGACAAAATTTCCTTGTAGGCATCCCGGATATCATAGGAAGAGGCATTGGCAGAAACATCCAGAATTTCATAAAGGGTATATTCATCAATTGACTTCATAATTAAGGCTTCATCATACCGGCGCTTTTAGCCGGTGCTTTAAGAAGGGTTGTTTCTATTATCCGTGGGACAATGCTCCGGGCAATACGGGCCAGGTCATTGGCGCTGGGTGAGTGGGCATATTTTGTCACAAAGTTTTTCCGCATGAGGATGGAATCGTGGATGTTCTCATCAAACCGGATATTCCCAAGGAAGGTAAACTGTGAATAAAAATGCCGGTTACACACCTTCTCAATTTTAGTGCCAAGGGAAGGATCATCTTTTTTCCGAAGCTGATTGATCACAAACCTGAAATGGAAATCCCTTAATTTTTCTTTTAACAACGCCCCCATTTCAGGGTTGTGGCGTGTGACCGCATTAATGATGCGAAAGGACTGGTCAATGGTATTTCCAGAAAGATCCAGCTGCCGGGTGACCCGATTAAATATCTTTTGTTTCAGGGTTTTTTTAATGACACGAAAATAGACTGCCTTGATAAAATTAAATGAATTTTCAATGGATGTGGGTTCCGAAGTGCAAATAAAAATCCCCTGATTGGAGGTGAGAAAAAAATCGAGCATATTAAAATTGGTGCCCGCCCCCAGATCCATGAGCACCACATCAAAATCAAGATTCTGGATGGCCCGGATAATCTTTTGTTTCTGGGCGGTGTATAAATTAGCCGCTTCGGTCAGGCAGTTTCTGGAACTGATGAACGACAGGTTGGGGATCTTTGTGGGCATGATCACCTCTTCCAGCTTTTCAACCTGTTTGCCTAAAAAATGCTCCAGCCCCTTGCCCGTGTCTGCCTGCTCGATAAAGGTATGCAGGTTGGAGGCGCCCAGGTCCAGATCCACCAGGACCACCCGCTTCCCCTGTCTGGCAAGCAAAACGCCTATATTGGCGGTTATCATACTTTTTCCGATCCCGCCCTTACCGCCGCCGACAGGATATATCTGTGTAAGTTTAATGAGCCATTCCTTTATTGAATTCTTTGGGTGATCCTCATTTTATGGCAAAATTGAGCGGCTGTGTCAAGAGATCCTGCCCGAACGCCTGACCTTTCGTCCAAAAGTCACACCCAGCCTGTCCATTCGGCTTCGAAGGGTGCTGGGATGAATGCCAAGGATGGCGGCCGCACCGTATCTGCCTTGAATTTTGCCATCAGTGGACCCAAGGACAGTTTCAATGTGCTGCCGCATGGCCTGATCAAGGGAAAAAAGGGGGCAGCCCTCTTCATGGGTGGGAGCCGGTGTTTTCTCATCGGGTTGATCCTCGACCAAGGCTGCAAAACGAAGGGGTTGGTTTTTATCTTGGCTTTGATACCGAATCAGGGCTCGCTCCACCATGTTTTCCAATTCCCGGACGTTTCCCGGCCACAGATAGGCTTTGAGCTGCTCTATGGCTCCCGGCGCCAGCACGGGATGCTTGGAAAGATTAAAGGCCTTGAGCTTTCGATCAATGAAATGGTGAACTAGAGCTGGAATGTCGGATTTCCGTTCCCGAAGGGGTGGTATGTGGATGGGAAAAACGTTGAGACGGAACAACAGGTCTTCTCGGAATTTCCCGCCTTTAACCATTTTTGCAAGGTTCCTGTGGGTGGCCGTTATAATCCGTACATTCACCTCAATGGGCTCCACCCCTCCAACCCGCTCGACAATCCCGTCCTGAATTATCCTCAGAAGTCTGACCTGGGCCCCAGCGGGCAGTTCGCCCACCTCATCCAGAAACAGGGTACCACCATGGGCACGTTCAAACCGCCCCCGCTTGCTACGGATGGCTCCTGTGAATGCTCCTTTTTCGTGACCGAAAAGTTCGCTGTCAAGCAGGTTTTCAGCAAAAGCACCGCAATTGACTTTGACCAGCGGACCTTCCCTCCGGGGGGAGGTGTAGTGGATCGCATTGGCAATAACCTCCTTTCCCGCCCCGGTCTCTCCGGTAAGCATGACATGGCTGTTCAGTGAGGCCACCTGCCGGACCATTTCCATGACATTCCGAAGCCCGTACCGGGCCCCGATGATTTCATCTCCAGAAATATAACGCAATTCCTGTTGCAGATATCGGTTGTCATCGGCCAGCAGATCCTTGAGGTGCAAAACCTCCCGGTGTCTGATGACATTCGCCATTGCAACGGCGAATGGATCATGGAGGAGCCCCATCAGTCTGGCATGTTCGGATGTAAAATTATTCCCATCATCTGAAAATGCCAACACAACGCCAAGATTTTTTTCATCCAGCTTCAGATGCATGACGAGCCCGGACAGAAAGCGCAGCCCCAGGGCTTCACCCACTTCATGGGCAATGGGATTATTCTGTGATTTACGGTATAGAAAAACACCGTCGGCCGATGCCTTGATAAGTTCATTGGCCTCGGAGGACAAATAAATCGGTCTGGACCATGGGGCGGTGGGTATGGTCGCGGCCAGGGCCAGAATGCGGATGGCCCCTTTTTCCGGTTCGTAGGTGCACAGCATGATGCCATCCAGGGGAATAAAGCGCGTAAGATAGGTGGCGCTTTCCCGAACCGCCTTGTCGATATCCAGGCTGCCGCAAATTTTCATGGTGGCCTTGTGGAAAAAAGCCAGATCGTCGGTCATTAGCCCCTCCTTTAAGTTCGATATATCACAACTTTTTTAAAAATACCATATTTCGAATTTAAATACACGATATTTGGCATAGAACCATGCGTCGATTTTTAACTACCCGTATTTTAAGCGGTTTTGTGTTGGCATGCATTTTGAGTATACATTTTAAAATTAGATGACCTAAGGGTGCTAATTTCTGATTTGTGCCAACATAACCGTTGTACCGATTTTCGGGAAAGGAGGTCACATTGCCATGGGTTGAAATCATCAATGGACGGCTTGCTACGAGCACAAAACCCCTGGATTGGGAACGCCTGTTTCGTGACATCTGGAGCAATGTCACAAAAGCCAAGGGGGAGCGTGTAAGGATCATGATCTACAGAGGAGGCGTGGTCGATAGCGATTGGGCCATTCATCTTCATAGGGCAACCGATGACAGGCCCCCCGGCCGGACCGGGCTTGGCATTAAGCTGGCTGATCTTATCCGGCCCATGGCCCTGGTCGATCATTCGATCTGGATCCAAGAGGAGTGGCGGGTTCCGTTTGAGGACCCGAAAACAAATTTTTCAAATGAGTGAACTTGTTCAAGACAACACTAAAGAGGAAAAAGCATGAAATATAAGTATTTTTCACCCCATGGGTGGACCGGCTGGATCGCTGCCATGGTCATTGTCTGCATCATGGGAGGCTGCAAACCCGAAAAAACTGCACAGGCCCTCACCATGCTGTCCAAACAAACGCCGGTGGTGGCCAAACCGGTAACCCGTGTGGCGACGAATCAAGTCATTTCCGTCAGCGGGACCCTGACAGCCGACAAGACGGCGCCCTTGAGTTTTCTGGTGCCGGGGAAGGTCAGGAAGGTTTATGTGGATGAAGGCGATCATGTCAGGAGCGGAACTGTGCTGGCCATGGTTGAAGCCAACGACTATCAAAACAATCTCGACATTGCCGAGGCGGCATTGCACCGAACCCATGATGCCTATGACCGGTATGAACCCCTTTACCGGCAAGGCGCCTTTGCCGAGAAAAACTTCATTGAATTGAAAACCGGCCTGGCCCAGGCGGTCGCCACCTGCAATATAGCCCGCAAAGCCCTGGCGGATACTAAATTGGTCGCCCCCATACCCGGCATCGTCGGGGTCAAGGGCATCGAAATAGGACAGATGGTGTCGCCCCAGGTACTGGCCTTTACCATTGTCAAGACCGATATGATCTATGCCCGGGTTTCGGTCCCCGAATCGGAGATCGGCCAGGTGTCCATGGGACAAACCGCCGACGTAATGATCCCGGCCCTGGACGGTCACCGATTCACCGGCAAGGTTTCCATGATCGGTGCGGTGGCCGATGCGCCCACCCGAACCTATGCGGTTAAAATCGAACTGGCCAATCCAAAGTTTCTTCTGCGTCCGGGCATGATCGTCCAGGCCGGTATCCTTACCAACACGGCCATGAACATGCTCACGGTCCCGGGCAACGCCATTGTTCGCGATGCTAACAACCTGACCTATGTCTTTGTGGCCGATGCCCCAACGGGCCTGGCCCAGCTAAGAAGGGTGGTTCCAGGCGCTACATACCAAAGCGAAATTCAAATCAAAAGCGGACTTAAGCCCCATGATTGTGTAATCGTTTCCGGCCAGCATAAACTCACCGACGGAACACCCATCTCCATGGGGACCATCACGAAAGAGGATCGACCATGAGATTTTTTGAAGCCGCCCTCAAGCATCGGCAGATCACCCTGCTGTTAACCCTGATTTTTGTTTTGGCCGGCATTTACTCCCTCCAGCACATGCCCCGGCGTGAAAATCCGAAAATGACCATTCGCCAGGGGTTGGTCATCATGGCCTATCCCGGCGCCACGGTCCTGGAGATGGAAGAACAGGTCACCAAAAAGGTCGAAGCGCTTCTATTCCGTTATGAGGAAGTCAAGAAAGACGACACCGAATCCACGACCAAAGACGGCGAGATGGCCATCCAGGTGGAGCTGCAGGAATGGGTGACCAACAAGGACAAATTCTGGTCCAAGGTCCGCCACGATCTCATCGAGCTGAAAGCCGATCTGCCCCCGGGCGTCATTGGCCCCATCATCAACAGCGATTTCGGGGATACCGTGGCCCTGCTGATCGCCGTGTCTTCGGACCGCCACAGCTATACAGAACTCGGTGATTTTGTGGAAATCATCGAGGACGAACTGCGTCCCCTGGCCGAGGTATCCAAACTGAAACGCTACGGAGAACAGGATGAGCAGATCTACGTGACCACCGACTCGGCCAAGTTGTCCCAGTACAGGGTCAACCAGGCCCAGGTGGCCCAGGCTCTGCAATCCATGAATACCGTCACCTATGCCGGCGAGATTAAATCCAATGCGGCCCAGATCCCCATCCACATCACCCATCTGTATGGCGCCGTGGACAAGATCCGAAACCAGATCATCGACAGCACCCCCGGAGGGAAGGTGATCCGTCTGAAGGACGTGGCCCAGGTCACCCGGCAATATGCAGAGCCGGATTCATTCATCCGCCTCAACGGTCAAAAAACACTGATGCTCTCCGTGGAGATACAAAACGGTTTCAATATTGTGGAATTCGGTCAAAAGGTCGACCAGCGCCTGGACCTGGCCAGGGATCGGATTCCCCAGGATGTCACGGTCAAGAAAACCATTGACCAGCCAAAGGTTGTGGATAGGGACATCACTGATTTCATGAAAGAATTCGGCATCGCCATTGTGGCGGTGATTCTGGTCACGATTCTGCTGCTGCCCCTGCGGGTGGCCATGGTGGCGGCTTTGGCCATTCCAGTCACCATCATGATCACCTTCGGATTCCTTGACATTTTCAATATCAATCTCCAGCAGATGACCCTGGCCGGGCTGATCGTGGTCCTGGGCATGGTGGTGGACAACGCCATCGTCATCGTGGACGACTACGTTGAACGGCTGGATCAAGGGAGTTCGACCTGGAATGCCGCCGTAAAAAGTGCCTCGGATCTGTTCGTACCGGTCTTTTCCGCCACACTGGCCATCATATGTGCCTTTATCCCCCTGAACCTGATCGTGACGGGCAATGCCGGGGAATTTCTCCACACCCTGCCCATCGCAGTTACCGTGGCCCTTCTGGTGTCTCTTCTGGTGGCGGTATTGCTGATTCCCCTGCTCTGCCACCTGTTTATCAAAACCGGATTACGTTCGAAACAGGGTCCAAAAAACCGAAGATCGTTTCTCGATATCGTCCAGAAACTCTACGACGTTTTGCTTATCCGGGCCTTTAAATGGCCGATGATTACCATAGTCCTGGGCATCCTCTCGGTGGCCGGAACCCTCTTTTTGGCCATGCACGTTCCGGTCCGATTTTTTCCCCACACAGAACGAAACCAGTTCTGTCTGGAAGTTTATATGGACAAGGGCACCAAGCTTGAGGTCACGGACCAGGCGGTCCATAAAATCGAAACCTATCTGTCCAAAGACGAACGCATCGTCGATGTTGTCAGCTTTATCGGTACGTCATCGCCGCGGTTCTACATGACCTATGCCCCCCAGCCCCCGGAGAAAAACTACGCCCAGATCATCATCAACACCCATTCGGCCCGCGATACCAAAGAGCTGTTAAAACAACTGATTACAGGTTTGCATCATTTTCTTCCCAATGGAGAGATCCTGGTCAAACAGCTGATGCAGGGGCCGCCGGTGGATGCTCCCATTGAAGTCCGGGTCACGGGCAACGACCTGACTGCCATCCAAAACATCGGCGCAGACATCATCACCCTGCTTAAAAATACCGAGGGGACCAATTTCATCCGGACCACCTTTCAGCAGGACTATTACGGTATCCGCGTCAAGGTCAACGACGAGGTGGCCAACCGCCTGGGATTTTCCAGCCGGGACATCGCCCGGATGCTGGGCGGAGGCTTCAAGGGGTGGCCTGTTTCAACCCTCTGGGAAGGAGACACCCCCGTTTCCATCCTCCTTCGGCTGGGCCAGGAAAACCGCAACACCTTCGAGGACATCGATAACACCTATTTGGTCTCTCCGATCACCGGTGCCAAAGTGTTGCTTCGCCAGCTGGCCACCCTGGAACCGGAATGGCAAGAGGGTCGAATTCGCCGAAGAAACGGCGTGCGCACCCTGAACGTGCGCACCGAAACCCAGCTGGGACGAATGCCCAACGACATCCTGGCCCAAATCATGCCCAGGATCGCCGCCATGGAACTTCCCAAAGGCGTCACCATCGGTTACGGAGGTGAGCTGGAAGACCAGGAGATCGTCATGGGCCAGCAGTCAGTTTCCCTGTTGACCAGCCTGACCCTGATCTTCATGGTGCTTCTCTTTCAATTCAAAGGGATTCGAAAATCACTGATCATCATGGCCGGTATTCCCATGAGCTGGTTCGGTGCCTTTATGGGGCTTTATATCACCGGGAATCCCTTCAGCTGTACCGGATTCCTGGGGGTGATCAGCCTGAGCGGTCTGGTGGTCAGAAACGGAATTATCCTGGTGGAATATGCGGATAAATTGCTCAAAGAGGATGAAACCCGAAGCCTACGATCCGTAGCCATGGATGCCGGGAAACGACGCATGCGACCGGTCTTTCTCACGGCCATGGCCGCCGCCATGGGAGTGGTTCCCATGATCATCAGCGGATCACCCCTCTGGGCCCCCTTAGGGGCGGTGCTGTCCGTCGGGCTGATTTTCGGAACAGCCCTGACCCTTTTGGTCATACCGGTTCTTTACTGGGTGGTGTTGCTGCCCCGTAAAATGTTCAGCCGGAAAAAAAATCTCCCCATGAAAAAAGCAATGGTTTCAACCCTATCCCTTCTGATTTTTGTGGTCGGCATCTGCGTTTCAGCAATGGCCGATGATGGCGAGCGAGTCCTCAATCTGTCGGATACGGTTAAAATGGCGATTGAAAACAGCCCGGCCGTTGGAAAATCAAAGGAAGATGCCATCGGGGCCGACTTTGCCAGACAAAGTGCAAAAGCAGAATTTTTCCCGAGTCTTTCCGCCAGCTACCGGTTTACCGCCCTTGCGGATCAACCCTATATGATCACCCCGGGCGGAAATACCCCGGTGGCCCATGACACCCAGTACCAATGGGGCCTGGCCCTGGTCCAACCATTGTTCACCGGCCATGCCCTCACCTCCCGTTACACCATGGCCAAACTTACACTTGCCATTAGAGAAAAAGAAAAACAGCAGACGATTCTCAACATCATAAAAGAGGTGAAAAGCGCCTATTACCGTTTACTGCTCACCCAGAAAATACGGATAGTCGCAGACGAAGCCTTTCAGACGCTGTCTTCCCATGAAAAGGATGCCGGGATGTTTTTTGAACGCGGCATCATCCGGCGCAACGATCTATTGCGGGCCGAGGTGGCCCTTGCCAATGCCGTTCAGTTTAAGGAAAGGGCCAGGGCCAACGTGGATATCGCCCGGGCCGACCTGAACCGGTTACTTTCAAGAGATATCAACGCCGATACCCGGATTGAGAATATCGACACGGTCCAGTACAGCCATTACCTGCTCGATGAGCTCATCGAAACGGGTCTGAGAGAACGGCCACAGCTTCAGGCCATGTCTCTTATTTCAGAAACCTTCACCGAAGCCATCCGGCTTGAAAAAAGCGCCTATTATCCGAAAGTTGCGGCCATGGGCAGTTACTGGCAAAACGGTGACTCCCCTGTGGCCGACACCAACAACTTTGAAAACGATCACAATGCGGCCCTGGTTGTTCAGGCCACATGGACCCTGTTCGATTCAACCAGGACCCGGTCCAAAGTCGCCAAGGCCAGATCGGAAAAACGGGCCTTTGAACTGCGCATACAGGAGGCAAAAGATTACATCCGGCTTGAAATCAAGCGCACCTATCTCAATCTCGGCGTGGCCGAAAAGGCCATCAACACTGCCAAAATAGCTTTTTCCCAGGCAGAAGAAAATCTGCGGATAACCCAGTTGGGATATCGGCAGCAGGCGGCCACCTCCACCGAAGTACTCGATGCGCAAACCGACCGGACCCAGGCCAAAACCAATTACTACCAAGCCTTGTACGGTTATCTGGACGCCCTTGCCACATTGGAGCGGGCCATCGCGCGAGCTATTAGCTGTTAACTAAAACCTAATAGCTAACAGCTAAATGCAAATTCCTATACTCTTAAATCAGGGTAAGGGCATGTTTCCTAGGGCGCCTTATTTTCCTGCCCCAAGAGCCTCATCCCTGAGCACCCGTCTTAACACTTTGCCCACATTGGAGATGGGAATTTCATCCCTGAATT
>JAHIVS010000051.1 GCA_018816605.1 Pseudomonadota bacterium | reverse complement strand
GTCCGGGACAAACATGAGAAATCCGATTTCCGGTTCAATTCCGTGTTTTCTGCAAAGACGAATGGCCCGGGAGGCCACGTCTGCCCCCGCACTTTTGTTGATCTGGGCCAGAACGGCGCCTGAGCCGCTTTCCACACCCATGAGAAGGCTTTCAAAGCCGGCTGCAGCCAGGTGTTCCAGGACCTGGTCATCCAGGTCCTGGGGCCGGGTTTCCATGCCGAAGCGGATGCCCATGGGTCTCAGAAGGTTCATCAGGTCCATGATTCTTTTTTTCCCGGCTTTTCCCGGACCGATGAAATTGGGGTCCACAAAATAAAAGTCTCTGACGCCCAGGTTCACCAGATCCCCGATCTCCTGGGCAATATTTTCAGGGGACCGTCCCCTCCACAGGCTTCCCTGGTTATAGAACGAGGGAACCGGACAGAAACTGCAGTGGTTATAGCATCCCCGGCTGGCAAGAACGGGTACGCTTCCTTCTATAGATTTTCTTTGGGGAAAGGCAAAGGTATCCGGGTTTTTTTCCGGCTTTCGCATCCGGCTTTTGTTGTCAGAAAGGCAGGATTTCAGGGCAAGGCCTTCAATGTTTTCAAGGGACAGTCCTTTTTTAAGGGCTGTCGCAAGTTCGGCAAGGGTGTGTTCAAACTCTCCCACGGCAATGGAGTCTATCGGGTCACATTTGCGGAGAATCTCTCTGTACACAAGGGAGGGGAAAAAGCCGAACAGGTTGATATGCCCTGAAAATCCCCGGGTCTTCAGGACAGAGAAAAATTCGAACAGGGCAGGGGTGTGTTCCCAGAAATAGACGGCATTGACGCACAGAAGGTCCGGGGCCAGGGCAAAAACGGTTGTGGTGGTGGTGTCAAAGCTTGCGCCTGGAAGTGCATGGTCGAAAAAGGCAGTGTCAAAGCCCTCCCGAAAGAGAGCTGCGGCGGCATATCCCCCCATGAGGCAGGACCAGAGCGGGGTGTTGGCAATATCGTTAAACCGCTTTTCAGAAGCGATTCTCGGGTGTTCCAGGACCAGTATTTTCATCTTGTCATCTCCGTGGGATATTGGGGGGGGGCAAGGTTCAGTCTGGAAAAAACCCCTGCCCCATGGCAGCGGGCTTCAAATTCATGGAGAACATGATTGTAGCGTTCCGGATTGTGATAAACCGGGTACATCAGATCTGTGCGGGGATCCAGATCTCCGGAACGGATCAGCTGGCGGGTCAAAGGCGCCTTTGGATAGAGTCTGACATGGTTGAAAATGACAGCCCCCAGGTTCCCGGCCGAATGGTGGATCGTAAGGAGTTGATCCAGCAGGTCGCCTGCCTCCCGGATCATTTTATCGTCTTCCCCGGGCAGGTTGACCAGAAAATGGCACATGGTCAGAATTTTATTTTCAGCGGTTAGGCGGGCGGCTGAAAGGATATCTTCGCAGGTAAGCTTTTTGTTCAACAGGTCCAGGCCGTGGCGGGTCAGGGCATCTCCGGAAAAGTAAACGGCAGCAAGACCTGCTTTCAGAGCCAGGGTCAGGTTTCGGGCGGTGAGGCTGTCCTCCCGGAAAAAACCGGTCCAGGAGAGGGTGAGCTTCCGGCGAATCAGTTCATGGCAGACCTGTTCAAAGTGGTCGGCAGGCCGGTTGACCACAGAATCGGTAAAATGGAAAAATCGGATGCCGAACTCCTTGTTCAGGTGCTCCATTTCATCGGCGATGCGGAAAGGACTTCTCAGTCGCATGCAGGTGCCACCGAGAAAGGGGTAGAGGCAATAGGCGCACCAGAGATCGCATCCTCTTTTGCCTTCAATGCCCATGGCCGCCACATAGGTATTGGCTCCGGCATAATCCTTGGGGCAGAAGGAGGTGAGATCCAGATTCGGGAGCTTGTCCATGGATGTTTTGGGACCCGGCGGATTGGACACCACCTGGTCTTTGTTTCGCCACAAAATGCCCGGGATGTTTTCCGGCCTAAGCCTGGGACCGATTAATCGGGGAAAGGCAAGCTCCCCTTCTCCCAAAAGGCCGATATCAATCTGACCGGCTTCAAGCATCAGCCGTTTCCCAAACAGGGAAAAAGCAGGCCCCCCTGCCAGAATCCTTGCCCTGGGCGCCAGGGTTCTCACCATCATGGCAGCGGTTTTCAGGGATGACAGGTAGGAGGCCTGGTGGCCGGCCAGGGGGTCCAGGTTCCTAAAGGACAGGGCCACCACATCCGGTCCAAAGGTTTCCAGCCTTTCTTTTAAGTCTGCCCAGGGATCCAGGCAGATGTTCATGTCCAGCACCTGTTTTTCCACATCGTCCGGCACCAGGGAAGCCAGGCGTGACAGCCCCAATGGATACACCTTTTCTTTGGCTCCCAAATGGGAGGTGGGGACCT